>NZ_JBHUWH010000070.1:0-24402 GCF_042670125.1 Kitasatospora sp. NPDC057198
GCCGTCCACGACGGCAGCGCCCGGGCACCGGCACGACGCCCTAGCCGAGCGGGAACCAGTCCTGGTTGTCGCCGTTCCAGCAGTCCCACTGCCGGGCGGTGGCGCCGTTGCTGTAGTCCCCGAGTGCGATCTCCAGGCACTTGCCGCTGTCCGCGTTGCGCAGGGTGTAGCCGGAGCCCTTGATGCGGGTCCAGTACCACTGCTGGTTGGGGCCGCCCCAGCAGTCCCACTGCCTGACGGGGGCGCCGTTGTCGTGGTTCCCCAGGGGGGTCTCCAGGCACTTTCCGCTGTCGAGGTTGACCAGCGAGCCCGCGGGCCCGGCCGTCAGGCTCCACCTCTGGTTGGCGCCGCCCCAGCAGTCCCACTGCTGGGCGGTGGCGCCGTTGTCGTGGTTCCCGAGGGCGATCTCCAGACAGTGGGCGGCGGGGGTGCCCAGGGAGACGACGCCGGGGAACGGGTCCGGGTGGAAGGTGCCGGCGCTCGCGGTGGGGATGCCCGCGGTCAGTGCGAGACCGAGACCGAGGGCGGCAGCGACTATTCGGCTTCCGAGAGCCATGTGTGCAATCTCCGTCGAGTGAGGAGCCGATGGAACGGGGGCGGGCAGCCGGCCGGGACGCGCCCGGCCCCCGAGCCCCCCGGGGCGGCAGCTTAGTGGCCGACCGGGACCCGGCTCCAACCGGTTTCGCCGCCACCGCGCTGCCCGCGGAGGTCCGAGGTCCGTACGCACCCGGCCGGGCACGGCCGTTTTCGGGGGTGCGGCGGGGGAAACAGGACCCTGTCGAGCGTCACGGGCCGGGAGGGCGGATGGAGTTGCGGTTGCGGTACGCGCCGGAGGCGGTGAACGCCGGGCGGTTCGCGGCGGACATCGTGGCGTCGGCGGCGCGGGTGAGCGGGGTGGAGCTGGACTACTCGGTGGGGAGCCTGGCGGTGGTCGACGGGATCATCGAGGAGTTCCGGGGGAGCGGGATCGCCAGCGGGCAGGTCGGCGAGACGCTGTTCGGATTCGGCTGCTACGTCGGCGAGGTGATGGTCCGCCAGGGCGGCGCCGCCTGGCGGGCGGTGGCGGGCGAGGAGGCGGTGGCGTTCGGCTTCCCGCTGGTGGTGGAGCTGCCGAGCGGCCAGGTCGGCAACCCGATCGGAAAGGTGTTCCGCCGGCTGGACAACGGGCCCGAGGACAGCCTGCCGTACTTCTACGCGGTGTTCGCCGAGCCGTGGCGCAGGTGAGTGGGCGGGGGCCTTCGCGGCAGGAGCTGATCCGGCGCCGGCGGCGCAGCGGGTTCGTCGGGCGAAGCAGCGAACTGGCATCGTTCAACGAGGTGTTGCGGCAGCCGCCGGAGGACGCGGCGCAGTTCCTGTTCCACGTCCGCGGTCCGAGCGGCGTGGGGAAGTCCACGCTGGTGCGGCAGTTGGAGAACGCCGCGCGCGAGGCCGGGGCCGTCACCGGATACGTGGACGAGTCGGTGACGGACGTGGTCGAGGCGATGCAGGCGGTCGTCGGGCAACTCGCCCAGCAGGGGGCGCCGTTGAAGGCCCTGGGCCGGCAGCTGAGCACCTACCGGCAGCGGCGGCACGAGGCGGACGCGGGCTTGGCGGTGGGCGAGGACCGGGCCGGGGTCGCCGGGCCCTCGGCGGCCAGCGTGGTCGCGTCCAGGATCGGCCTGGTCGGGGCGGCGATGGTCCCCGGTGTGGGGGCGTTCACCGCGGCGCTCGACGCCAACCAGGTGGCGGCCGGGGCCGAGCAGTTGAAGGGGATGCTCAGCGCGCGGTTCCGCAGCCACGACGACGCGCAGCTGGTGCTGTCCCCGGTGCGGACGCTGACCCCGGTGTTCCTGCAGGACCTCGCGGAGGTCGCGCAGAAGCACAGCTGGGTGGTGCTGTTCTTCGACACGTACGAGCGCACCGGCCCGCTGCTCGACGGCTGGATCCGGGACGTGCTGGTCAGCGATCGGTACGGCGAACTGCCCGCGAACGTGCTGGTGGTGCTCGCCGGGCAGGGCCGGTTGGACGCGCAGTGCTGGGGCGACTGGCTGGACCTGGTCACGGACCTGCCGCTGGAGGTGTTCACCGAGAGCGAGGCGCGGCAACTGCTGGCCGCGAAGGGCGTGACGGACGAGCACGTGATCGAGGTGATCCTCCAGCTCTCCGGCCGCCTCCCGCTGCTGGTCTCCACCCTCGCCGAGGCCCAGCCGTCCGACGCGGCCGACGTCGGCGACCCGAGCGGCACCGCCGTCGAACGCTTCCTCAAGTGGGAGACCCAGCCGGCCCGGCGGGCCGCGGCCCTGGCCTGTGCGCTGCCGCAGGACCTCGACGAGGACGTGTACCGGGCCGCGGTGGACGACGAGGAGGTCCGGGAGCTGTTCGGCTGGCTGCGTTCGCTGTCGTTCGTCATCGACCGCTCCGGCCGCTGCCACTACCACGACGTGGTGCGGACGCCGATGCTGCGTCTGCAGCGCCGCCAGTGGCCCACCCGGTGGCAGCAGCAGCACACCCGGCTCGCCGAGACCTTCGCACGGTGGCGGATCCAGCGAGCGGACGACGGGGCGGCGCCGACCCGCAACTGGCGCGACGACCGCTGGCGGGAGTACCGGCTCCAGGAGACCTACCACCGGCTGTGCGCCGATCCCCGGCAGGCACTGGGCCCTGCCCTGCGCGAACTTCTCGACGCCTACGGCCAGGGCACCGCAGTGCTCCGCCGCTGGGTCCGGACCCTGCTCCGGGCTGGGCAGGACACCGACGCCGAGGATGTCCGGGGGTGGGGCGAACGGCTGACGGTCGCCCTCAACGAACCGGAACCGGGCATCGCCGCCGTCACCCTGCTGCTGTCCGGCGGGAGGCTCGACCGGAAGGGGCGAGCCTTCGGACACCTGCTGCGCGGGGAGGCCCACTCCTCGGCAGAACGGCACGGGCCGGCGCTGGCGGATCTGGACCGGGCGATCGAGTTGGATCCGGAGTACGTGCGGGCGTTCGGATCGCGCGGGCGGGCCCTGGCAGCGCTGGGCCGGTACGAGGAGGCGTTGGCCGACTTCGAACGGGCGCTCGACCTGGATCCGCGGTACACCTGGGTGCTCGGGTCGCGGTCGAATGCCTATGCGGACATGGGTCGTTACGAGGAGGCGCTGGCGGATCTGGACCGAGCGATCGAGTTGGATCCGGAGTACGTGTGGGCGTTCGGATCGCGCGGGAGACTCCTGAAGATTTTGGGCCACTACGAGGAGGCGTTGGCGGATCTGGAGCGGGCGGTCGAGTCGGATCTCGAGTACGGATGGGCGATCTGCCACCGGGGTTACGTCCTGATGGTGATGGGGCGTTGCGAGGAGGCATTGGCGGATTTCGAGCGGGCGATCGACCTGGACTTCGACGACATGGGTTGGTTGTATTGCAGGCGCGGAACAGTGCTCGCCGGGATGGGCCGTTACGAGGAGGCGCTGGCGGATTTCGAGCGGGCGATCGAGCTCGGCCCGGACGAAGCCGGCCACCACTATGACAAGGCGCTGGCTCTGCACGCGCTGGGCCTGCCGGGATGGGAGGCGTGTCTGGCACGGGCCGTCGAACTCGCCAGGCGCCGCGAGGACGGGCCAAGTGCTTTTCAGCGGATCGCCGCTCTCTGTTTCCTGGTGTGCGCGTACGCGGCGATGCTGAACCAAGAGGAGTCCGAGCGTGCGTTGGAGAAGTTCCTGGGCGCCGCCCCGCCGCCCGGAGCACTCGTCGATCTGCGGCTGACACTGGTGGAGCTGGCACAGGTGGTTCCGGAGTCCACACGGGTGGTGGCAGCGCTGCAGGAGCACCTGCTCGATCTGCCCGGTGGCGGAGCCTCCGCAGAGGGTGTCGGGTGAGCGGGGCGTCGGCGGGCGTTGGGCTGTGGTCGCCTCGGCTACGTCAGCGAGGTGGAGCCCTCGGGCAGGTGGTGGCCGGTCGGTTCGGTGACCGGGCGGGGCCGGACCAACCCGGGGGAGCGGGGAGCGGCGGGACGGTCGCGGAGGAGACGTTCCAGGGGGCGTTCGACGAGGTGGTGGAGGGCGGCGGCCAGGGTGAGGGAGGCGGTGGCGAGCAGGAGCCAGGTGGTGGCGGTGGAGAGGCCGGGGGCGGGGTGGCCGTGGCGGTGGAGCCAGGGGCGGAAGGTGATCTCGTGGACCAGGTACCAGGCGAAGGACCAGTCGCCGAGGAGGGTCCAGGGGCGGCGGCCGAGCGGGCCGCCGGGGCGGCGCAGGTCGGCCTGGGCGGTGGCGGTGACCAGGGCGGCGAAGAGCGGGGCGGAGAGCAGCTGGGAGGCGGTGTAGGGGCTGTACCAGGCGGGATCGGGGACGGCGTGGTGCCAGGGGATCAGGGCGAGGTGGAAGGCGGCCACGGCGAGGGCGGTGGGCAGCACGGGCAGGGCGGGCAGGCGGCCGCGGCGGACGGCCGGGGCCAGGGCGGCGCCGAGCAGGAACTGCGGGGTGCGGCTCAGCGGCAGGTAGTCCAGCAGCCAGCTGCGCAGGCCGGGGTCGGCGACGGCGGAGCCCGCCAGCCACAGCAGCGGGCCGGCGGCGCAGCACAGGACGGCGGTGCGCGCACCGGGGCGCAGGCGGGGCCGGAGCAGGAGCGGGAACAGCAGGTAGAACCAGGCTTCGTCGCCGAGCGACCAGCCGGCCGGGTTGCCGCCCATCACGGTGCCGCGCCCCCACGGGTGCAGCAGCGGCAGTGACCACAGGGCGGCGGTGACCGGGACGGCCGCGCCGAGGGCGGCGTACACGGCGAGCGAGGCGCCGGTGGTCAGGGCGTGCAGCGGCCAGATCCGGGCGAGCCGGCGGCGGTAGAAGCGGCGGGCCGGGACGCGGGCGTCCGGGTACGTCCAGGCGAGCACGAAGCCGGACAGCACGAAGAAGAACGTCACGCCCGAACGCCCGTACCAGGCGAGCGGGCTGAGCACCGGCAGCGCGCCGACCTGGCGGGAGAGGTGGTAGCAGACGACCAGCAGGGCGGCGAGGAAGCGCAGGCCGGTGAGCGAGGGCAGGCGGGCGGGGAGGGCGGGGGGTATCCGCAGCGGGGTCGTCACCCCGTGGCCAACGAGCCGGGTGGCGGGCTGTCACGGGGCGCGGGGCGGGAGGCGGGTCGTCCGGGGGCGACGGTGCGTCACGGGGCGCGGGGCGGGAGGCGGGGCGTCCGGGGCCGACGGTGCGTCACGGGGCGCGTCCCGGCCGGGTGGGAACGTACCCTTCGGTGCAGGGGAACCGGGTACGGGAGGCGGGACGACGGTGGAGGAACGGGCCGGGAGCCGGGTCAGCCGGCTGGAGACCCGACTGGTGCGGCGCGGGTTCTCCGACCCCGACCAGGCGGTGCGGCTGCTCGGCGAACCGGAGTTGCAGGGCCTCGCCGCCGATCCGGTGCTGCTGGACGCGCTGGGCGCCGCCGCCGACCCGGACCAGGCGCTGTTCGGCCTGGCCCGGCTGCTGGAGGCGCTCGACCCGCACGAGCGGCACACCCTGCGCGACACCCTGACCACCTCCAAGCCGCTGCGCGACCGGCTGCTCGGCGTCCTGGGCGCCTCCACCGCGCTCGCCGACCACCTGGCCCGGCACCCCCGGGACTGGCACGCCCTGGTCTCCTTCGAGCTGCGCGACATCCACCCGGGGCGGAGCGACTTCCTCGGCGAACTCACCCGCCGGGTGTGGTCGGAGGACGGCGCCGACCGGGCCGACGCGCTGCGCGCCGCCTACCGGCGCTGCCTGCTGGCCATCGCCGCCCGCGACCTGTCCGGCACCACCGACCTGCCGCAGGCCGCCGCCGAGCTCGCCGACCTGGCCGGCGCCACCCTGCAGACCGCCCTGGACATCGCCGCCGAGCAGGACCCGGAGGCCGCCGCGGCCTGCCGGCTGGCCGTGATCGGGATGGGCAAGTGCGGCGGCCGCGAACTCAACTACGTCTCCGACGTGGACGTGATCTTCGTCGCCGAGGCCCGGGAGGGCGTCGAGGAGCAGCAGGCCGTGCAGGCCGCCACCCGGCTCGCCGCGCACGCCATGCGGCTGTGCTCCGACACCACCGGCGAGGGCACCATCTGGCCGGTGGACGCCAACCTGCGCCCCGAGGGCCGCAACGGCCCGCTGGTGCGCACCCTGGCCAGCCACCTCGCCTACTACCGGCGCTGGGCCAAGACCTGGGAGTTCCAGGCCCTGCTGAAGGCCCGCCCGATCGCCGGCGACGCCGCACTCGGCCGCGCCTACGCCGAGGCCGTCGCCCCGCTGGTGTGGCAGGCCGCCGCCCGGGAGAACTTCGTCGCCGACGTCCAGCAGATGCGCCGCCGGGTGGTCGACGCCATCCCGGCCGGCGAGCTGGACCGGCAGCTGAAGCTCGGCCCCGGCGGCCTGCGCGACGTCGAGTTCGCCGTCCAGCTGCTGCAGCTCGTGCACGGGCGCACCGACGAGGCGCTGCGGAGCGGCAACACCCTGGAGGCGCTGGCCGCGCTCAGCGCCGGCGGCTACGTCGGCCGGGCCGACGCCGCCTCGCTGGACGCCGCGTACCGCTTCCTGCGCACCCTGGAGCACCGGATCCAGCTCCAGCGGCTGCGCCGCACCCACCTGATGCCCACCGACCCGGCCGACCTGCGCCGGCTGGCCCGCACCATGGCCCCGCTGATCAGGGGGGAGACGCGGGACGACCCGGTCGCGGCGCTGCAGCGGGAGTGGAAGCGGCACGCCGTGGAGGTGCGGCGGCTGCACGAGCGGCTGTTCTACCGGCCGCTGCTGGACGCCGTCGCCGAACTGCCGGTCGCCGAACTGCGGGTCACCGGCTCCGGCGCCGCCGGGCTCAGCGCCGAGGCCGCCAAGCAGCGCCTGGCCGCCCTCGGGTACGCCGACCCGGCCGCCGCGCTGCGGCACATCTCCGCGCTGGCCTCCGGGGTCAGCCGCAAGGCCGCGATCCAGCGCACCCTGCTGCCGGTGCTGCTGGGCCGGTTCGCCGACTCCGCCGACCCGGACGCCGGGCTGCTCAACTTCCGCCAGGTCTCCGACGCGCTCGGCCGCACCCCCTGGTACCTGCGGCTGCTGCGCGACGAGGGCGCCACCGCCGAACAGCTCGCCCGGGTGCTGTCCGCCGGGCGCCTGGCCCCCGACCTGCTGCTGCGCGCCCCCGAGGCGGTCGCCATGCTCGGCGACCCGGGCGGTCTCGTCCCGCGCGGCCGGGCCGCGCTGGAGGCCGAGGTGCTGGCGGCGGTCGGCCGGGCCGGCGGCCCGGCCGCGGGCATCGCCGCCGCGCGGGCCGTCCGCCGCCGCGAGCTGTTCCGCACCGCCGCCGCCGACGTGCTCGGCCGGCTCGACGAGGACCCGGCCCGCGCCCTCGACCTGGCCGGCGAGGCGCTCACCTCGATCACCGCCGCCACCCTGCAGGGCGCGCTGCGCGCCGCGGCCGACGGCTGGGAGGCCCGGGGCGGCGAGCTGCCCACCCGGATCGCGATCGTCGCGATGGGCCGGTTCGGCGGCCACGAACTCGGCTACGGCTCGGACGCGGACGTGCTGTTCGTGCACGAGCCGCAGTCGGGCGTCCCCGACGAGGAGGCCGCGAAGGCCGCCCGCGAGGTGATCGGCGAACTGCGCACCCTGCTGGCCGCCCCGTCCGTCGAACCCCCGCTGCAGGTCGACGCCGACCTGCGCCCCGAGGGCCGCAACGGCCCGCTGGTGCGCACCCTCGGCTCGTACGCGGCCTACTACGCGCGCTGGTCGCACGCCTGGGAGAGCCAGGCGCTGCTGCGGGCCGAGCCGATGGCCGGGGACGCCGGGCTGGGCGAGCGCTTCCGCGAGCTGGTCGACCCGCTGCGCTACCCCGGCGCGGGCGTCCCCGACCGGGACCTGGTGGAGATCCGCCGGATCAAGGCCCGGATCGAGTCCGAGCGGCTGCCGCGCGGCGCCGACCCCACCACCCACACCAAGATCGGCCGCGGTGGGCTGGCCGACGTCGAGTGGACGGTGCAGCTGCTCCAGCTCCGGCACGGCCACGAGGTGCCCGCCCTGCGCACCACCCGCACCCGGGCGGCGCTGGCCGCGGCGACGGCGGCGGGCCTGGTCGACGGGGAGGACGCGGAGGTGCTGGACGCGGCCTGGGTGCTGGCCTCCCGGGTGCGGGCCGCGGTGATGCTGGTGCGCGGGCGGGCCGGCGACAGCTTCCCCGGGGACGCGCGGGAGCTGGCGGGGGTGGCGCGCTACCTGGGGTACGGGGTGGGGCACTCGGGGGAGCTGGTGGACGAGTACCGGCGGACGACGCGGCGCGCGCGCCGGGTGGTGGAGCGGCTGTTCTACGGCGGGGAGTAACGCGTAGGCGCGAGCTTCGGGCGGGCGCGCAGCAGGATCGCGGCGCAGGACGGTCGTTCTTCCCGTGCCGCGATCCTTCGGGGGGTGGGTGGCCGGTCGCGCAGTTCTCCGCGCCCCCGGTTTCGCGCTCGTCGAGCGCTCGCGCTAGGCGTTGACCTTGGTGTCCCACTGGGCGGGGACGGTGAGCTCCCGGTCGACCGGGTCGCCGGGCTTGCGGGGCAGGCGGTAGACCCAGGTGTGGTAGACCAGGCGGGCGGCGAGGAAGCCGACGGCGAGGCAGATCAGGCCGCCGACCGCGTCCAGCCAGAAGTGGTTGGCGGTGGAGACGATCACGCTGAGGGTGACCACGGGGTAGGCGAGGCCGAGCAGGCGGACCCAGGTGCGGCGGGCCAGGAAGAAGATGGTCAGGCCGCACCAGGTGGACCAGCCGATGTGCATCGAGGGCATCGCGGCGTACTGGTTGGAGACCGTCGCCCCGGCGCCGGAGGCCAGCGAGCCCCAGGTGTGGTGGAGCGTGACGGTGTCGAGGAAGCCGCCGCCGGTCATCAGGCGGGGCGGGGCCAGCGGGAAGCAGTAGAAGCCGACCAGGGCGATGCCGGTGGTGATGAACAGCACCGTCCGGGAGGCGGCGTAGCGGCCGGGGTGGGAGCGGTAGAGCCAGACCAGCACGCCGATGGTGATGATGAAGTGCAGGGTGGCGTAGTAGTAGTTCATCCCGACGATGAGCCAGGTCACCGAGTTCACGCCGTGGTTGACGGAGCGCTCCACGGCGATGCCGAGGGTGTGCTCCAGGTTCCAGACCCAGGTCGCGTGCTTCTGCGCGATCTCGGCCTGTTCCGGGACGGCGTTGCGGACCAGTGAGTACAGCCAGTAGCTGAGGCCGATCAGGGCGAGCTCGAAGAGCAGGTGCGGGCGGCGCGGGGTGCGGCGCTGCTCGCGCAGGCGGTTGCGGACGGCGGCGGTGGGCGACTGGGCGACGCGGGTGGCTCCGCCGGGCGTACGGGCGGTGTGGTCCGTGCCCGGGTCGGAACCGTCGTGCGTGGTCCGGTCGGCGCGCTCGGCGCCGGCTGTCTGGATCTCGGTCGGTTCCCCCATGGAGGAGAAGTCTGCCAGACCCGGTGTGGCCGCTTGCTCATCCTCTGGTTGGGGATTCTTCACCGACTGTCCCCCCACGGGGGTAGGGGTAGATCGGTTTTCGAGGCGCATGCGCTCCATTGTGGCGCGCGGGTCAGCGGGGGTCGAACCGGGGTCTGGTTCGGGTACGCACCCAGGTGGCGCGGGGGGAGGGGCTCAGGTCACGACTCGGTACGACTCGGGCCGGAAATGCCTTTCGCATCTTGCTGAAACATCTTGCAGGGCGCTAGGTTCCACGCCACCCACCCCTTGCCCGAGCGCCCCCGAGGGAGAGCCCTGCCGTGGCCGACGCCCCGTTCCGCCCCCAGCGCCGCACCACCCCCTACCGCCGTCCCGGACGGGCCGCCGTCCTGGTGGCGGCCTCGCTGATCGCCGCCACCCTGGGCGCCGCCCCGCTGGCCGCGGCCGCGTCCGCCAAGCCCGCGGCCCCGCCGTCCGACAAGGACCTGGCGGCCACCGCGAGCCGGCACGACCTGACCCGCGAGCAGTTCTACTTCGTGCTGCCGGACCGCTTCGCCAACGGCAGCACCGGCAACGACACCGGAGGCATCACCGGCGGCCGGATGGACAACGGCCTCGACCCGGCCGACAAGGGCTTCTACCACGGCGGCGACCTCCAGGGCCTGATCGACAAGCTCGACTACATCCAGGACCTCGGCACCACCGCGATCTGGATGGCGCCGATCTTCAAGAACCAGCCCGTGCAGGGCGCCGGGGCGGACGCCTCGGCCGGCTACCACGGCTACTGGATCACCGACTTCACCCAGGTCGACCCGCACTTCGGCACCAACGCCCAGCTCAAGGAGCTGATCGACAAGGCGCACAAGCGCGGCATCAAGGTCTTCTTCGACGTCATCACCAACCACACCGCCGACGTCATCGACTACGCGGAGAAGACGTACGACTACCGCTCCGAGGGCGCCTACCCGACCCTCGACGCGGACGGCAACCCGGTCGACGAGACCGCGGTCGCCGACGCCCGGGCGCAGTGGCCCAGCATCACCAAGGACTCCTTCCCCTACACCCCGGTGCTGCGCGACCAGGCGGGCGCGACCGCCAAGACCCCGTCCTGGCTGAACGACCCGTCGCTGTACCACAACCGCGGCAACTCGACCTTCGTCGGCGAGTCCGCCACCGAGGGCGACTTCTCCGGCCTGGACGACCTGGACACCCAGAACCCGAAGGTCGTCGCGGGGATGGAGAAGATCTACCAGCAGTGGGTCGCCGAGACCGGCGTCGACGGCTTCCGGATCGACACCGTCAAGCACGTCAACCTGGCGTTCTGGGAGCAGTGGGCGCCCGCGCTGAAGCAGTTCGCCGCCCAGCAGGGGAACAAGAAGTTCTTCATGTTCGGCGAGGTCTACTCCGGCGACCCGGCCGTCACCTCCCCGTACGTCACCAAGGGCAAGCTGCAGGCCACCCTGGACTTCGCGTTCCAGGAGGCGGCCCGCAAGTACGTCTCGCAGAACGGCTCGGCCAAGGCGCTCAGCGAGCTGTACGCGCAGGACTACCGGTACACCACCGCCGACACCGACGCCTACGAGCTGCCGACCTTCCTCGGCAACCACGACATGGGCCGCTTCGGCTCCTTCCTGCAGAGCGACAACCCGGGCGCCTCCAACGAGGCGCTGCTCGCCAAGGACCGGCTCGCCAACGAGCTGCAGTTCCTCACCCGCGGCCAGCCGGTGGTCTACTACGGCGACGAGCAGGGCTTCACCGGCGCGGGCGGCGACAAGGACGCCCGGCAGGACATGTTCGCCTCGAAGACCCCCTCGTACAACACCGACACCGTCATCGGCGGCGAGTCGGGTTCGAAGGACCGGTACGGCCGGGACGGCGCGCTGTACCAGGGCATCAGCGGCCTGGCGAAGCTGCGCAAGGACAACCCGGCGCTGGCCGACGGCGCCCAGGTCGAGCGGTACGCGGCGGACGGGCCGGGCGTGTACGCGTTCTCCCGGATCGACGCCAAGGAGCAGGTCGAGTACCTGGCGGCGGTCAACAACGCGGCCGAGGCGAAGACCGTCACGCTGGACACCTTCTCCGCGGGCATGGACTTCGAGGGCCTGTACGGGTTCAAGGGCAAGGTCACCAGCGGCGCGGACGGCAAGGTGACGGTCACCGTCCCGGCGATGTCCTCGGTGGTGCTGAAGGCGAAGCACAAGCTGGCCAAGCCCGCGGCGGGCCCGTCGATCACCGTGAGCGCGCCGGCCGACGGCTCGTACGGCACCGTCACGCTGGGCGCGAACGTGCCCGGCGGCGGGTTCAACCGGGTCACCTTCGCCGCGCAGGTCGGGGACGGGGCCTGGCAGACGCTGGGCACCGCCGACAACGGAACGTACCGCGTCACGCAGAACCTCGACGGCGTCGCGCCCGGCACCGTCGTCCGGTTCAAGGCCGTCGTCGAGGACTCGGCGGGCCGACTGGCCTCCACCACCGGGCAGTTCACCACCGGGCAGCAGGCCCCGACGCCCGCGCCCAGCGCGGTGACGCGCGAGTACGCGGTGGTGCACTACCAGCGGCAGGACGGGAACTACGACGGCTGGAACCTGTACACCTGGGGCGACATCGCCGACGGCGAGGCGACCACCTGGCCGGAGGGCCACGGCTTCGTCGGGCGGGACGCCTACGGCGCGTTCGCGTACGTGAAGCTCAAGGGCGGGGCGTCCGACGTCGGGTTCGTGGTGGAGAAGAACGGCACCAAGGACGTCGACCAGGACCGGCACATCGACATCTCCGCCACCGGCGAGGTGTGGATCAAGGAGGGCGACGCCACCGTCCGCACCGCGAACCCGGACGCGGCGCAGCCGGTGCCCGAGGGCAAGGCGGTCATCCACTACCGGCGGGCCGACGGCGACTACACCGGCTGGGGCCTGCACGACTGGACCGGCGCGGCCACCCCCACCGACTGGGGCAACCCGCTGATGCCGGCCCGGCAGGACGCGTTCGGCGCGGTCTTCGAGGTGCCGCTGGCCGAGGGCGCGACCAGCCTCAGCTACATCATCCACAACGGCGGCGACAAGGACCTGCCGCAGGACCAGTCGCTCGACTTCGCCACCTCAGGCCGGGAGATCTGGATCATCGGCGGGCAGGAGGGCCACCTGCTGCCGCAGAGCGCCGGCACCTCCTCGCAGCTCGACCTGGGCTCCGCCAAGGCCCAGTGGATCGACGCCAAGACCGTCGTGGTGCCCGCCAACTACGGTGCGGCGGACGCCCAGTTGAAGGGCGGCACCAGCGCCCAGCTGATCTACGACCCCGCGGGCGGGCTGAGCGTCGACAAGGGCGTGCTGTCCAAGCCGGGCCAGTGGATCCGGCTCAACCCGGCGGCCGGCCTGACCGACGCGCAGAAGGCGAAGTTCCCGCACCTGGCCGGGTACCGGGCGTTCACCGTCGACCCGCGCGACGCCGGCCGGATCACCGCCGCGCTGCGCGCCCAGGTGGTGTTCACCGAGCACCTGCCGAACGGCGCCGCGCTCGCCGCCACCGGCGTGCAGACCCCCGGCGTGCTGGACGACCTGTACGCGGCCAAGGCGGCCTCGGCGCAGCTCGGCCCGGTGTACTCGGAGGGCGACGGCAAGGGCAACAACGGCAACGGGAACGGCAACGGGAACGGGAACGGGAACGGCAACGGCAACGGGAACGGGAACGGCAACGGGAAGGGCAAGGGCGACAGGCGCAAGGTGACGCTGTCGCTGTGGGCGCCGACCGCCACCGACGTCGCGGTGCAGCTGTTCGACAAGGCGAGCGGCGGCACCCCGAGGACCGTGCCGCTGAAGCGGGACGACGCGTCCGGCGTCTGGTCGCTGACCGGGGACGCCAAGGACCTGGACGGCAAGTACTACCTGTACCAGGTGAAGGTGTGGGCGCCCAGCGTCCAGCAGTCGGTCACCAACCTGGTCACCGACCCGTACTCGACCGCGCTGTCCGCCGACTCCAAGCGCAGCCTGGTCGCCGACCTGTCCGCGGACGCCACCAAGCCCGAGGGCTGGGACCGGCACCGCAGCCCGGAGGCGATCCCGGCGGTCGAGCAGCAGATCCAGGAGCTGCACGTGCGGGACTTCTCGTCCGCCGACAGCACCGTGCCGGCCGACGAGCGGGGCACCTACCTGGCGTTCACGCAGTCCAGGTCGGCGGGCATGCAGCACCTGAAGGACCTGGCCAAGGCGGGCGTGACCACGATCCACCTGCTGCCGACCTTCGACATCGCCACCATCCGGGAGAACCGGGCCGACCAGAAGCTCCCGGCCTGCGACCTGGCCGCGCTGGCCGCCGACTCCGACAAGCAGCAGGAGTGCGTGGCGGCGGTGCAGGCCGACGACGCCTACAACTGGGGCTACGACCCGCTGCACTACACCGTCCCCGAGGGCTCGTACGCCACCGACCCGAACGGGACGGCGCGCACCGAGCAGTTCCGCGCGATGGTGCAGGCGATGCACGAGGCGGGCCTGCGGGTGGTGCTGGACGTGGTCTACAACCACACCGCGGCCGCCGGGCAGGACGACAAGTCGGTGCTCGACAAGGTCGTCCCCGGCTACTACCAGCGGCTGAGCGACAGCGGGAAGGTCACCACCGACTCCTGCTGCGCCGACACCGCGCCCGAGCACGCCATGATGAACAAGCTGGTCGTGGACTCGGTGGTGACCTGGGCCAAGCAGTACCGGGTGGACGGCTTCCGGTTCGACCTGATGGGCCTGGACCCGAAGTCGACCATGCTGGACGTGCAGTCGGCGCTGCGGAAGCTGACCCCGCAGAAGGACGGCGTCGACGGCAGGAACGTCTTCCTGTACGGCGAGGGCTGGAACTTCGGCACCGTCGCCAACGACGCCCGGTTCGTCCAGGCCACCCAGGTCAACATGGCCGGCACCGGCATCGCGACCTTCAACGACCGGATCCGGGACGCCGGGCGCGGCGGCAACTACGAGCTGTCCTCGGCCCCGCAGCAGGGCTTCGCCTCCGGCCTGTTCACCGACCCGAACGGCTCGGACGCCAACGGCACCCCCGAGCAGCAGAAGGCCCGGCTGCTGCACCAGATGGACCAGGTGAAGGTCGGCCTGACCGGCAACCTGGCGGCCTACCGGTTCACCGACAGCAGCGGCAAGCCGGTCACCGGCAGCGGCGTCGACTACAACGGCGCGCCGACCGGCTACGCGGCCAACCCCGGCGAGGCGGTGGAGTACCTGGACGCGCACGACAACGCGGACCTGTACGACGCGCTGGCCTTCAAGCTGCCGCAGGGCACCTCGCCCGCAGACCGGGCCCGGATGCAGGCGCTCGGCCTGTCGCTGACCGCGCTGAGCCAGGGTCCGGGCTTCGCCCAGGCCGGCAGCGACCTGCTGCGCTCGAAGTCGCTGGACGCCAACTCCTTCGACTCCGGCGACTGGTTCAACTCGATCGGCTGGGACTGCCGGCAGGGCAACGGCTGGGGCCGCGGCCTGCCGATGGCGGCCGACAACCAGTCGATGTGGGCCCGCGACAAGCAGTTGCTGGCCGACCCGAAGCTGCGGATGGGCTGCAACGAGATGGGCGCCTCCACCGCCATCTACCAGCAGTTCCTGCGGATCCGGCAGTCCTCGCCGCTGTTCGCGCTGGCCAGCACGGCGGAGGTGCAGCGCCGGCTGTCCTTCCCGCTGTCCGGCACCGCGGGCGAGAACCCGGGCGTGATCACCATGCACCTGGACGGCGCCGGGCTGAAGGGCGCCGAGAAGGGCATCACGGTGGTCTTCAACGCCACCCCGACCGCGCAGACCCAGACCGTGGCCGGCCTGCGCGGCAGCAAGCAGAAGCTGCACGAGGTGCAGGCGAAGGGCAGCGACCCGGTCGTCAAGCAGGCGGCCTTCGACCCGGCCTCGGGGACCTTCACGGTGCCGGGCCGGACGGTGGCGGTGTTCGTCCAGAACTGACGGTTTCCCAGCGGTAACAGGGGCCTCACCTCCGGGTGGGGCCCCTGGCCGTGGTGGCCGAAAACCGATGGTGCGCGGGGAGGTTTGGCATGGACCTTCCCGAATGCGTCCCACATGCCGGACCATGAGGGGCTGCCGGGGGCGCGGCGGGGCGGTCATTAATCAGTCAATCCCTGGCATGCATCTGTCATTGGTGCGCCGTTTACTGCCAGGATTCCCCCGGCTGCGAACCGGCGGGTAGCCCCAACACCCCAGCCCCGCCGGTGGATTCCTCCCCGAGGACACCGGCGGCCGCAGCCCGGCGCGCGTACCCCAGCGCGCCCGGTACCGCGAACCCGCACCGCACCCCGCGCCGCGAACCGGCGGCAGGGGCCCCCGCTGCGCCGCAACCGCGGCCAGATTCTCTCCACCGCTCGTGACCCCGCGACGGTCGGTAAAGGAGTCCCGCATGTCTCGCCGCACGCATGTCCGCGTGAGCACGGCCGCCCTCGCGGCCACCACCGCCCTGCTGGTGACCGCGATCCCGGTGGCCGTGGCCCAGGCCGCGCCCGCCGCCCCCTCCCCGGCCGGCCAGGTAGCCTCCCAGCAGGCCGCCGCCGGACACGCCCAGCTGATCTCCGACGCGGGCAGCCGCTCGGCCGGCTTCGCCCAGGCCCTGGGCCTCGGCGCCCAGGAGAAGCTGGTGGTCAAGGACGCGTCCAAGGACGCCGACGGCACCCAGCACTTCCGCTACGAGCGCACCTACGGCGGACTCCCCGTCCTCGGCGGCGACCTGATCGTCCACCAGGCCGCCAACGGCACCACCAAGGGCGTCGACCGGGCCTCCACCGCCGCGCTGGACGGCCTGTCCACCACCCCCAAGCTGGCCGCCGCCAAGGGCCAGGCCGCCGCGCTGGCCGCCCAGGCCGGCTCCGCCCTGGACACCGCGCCCCGCCTGGTGGTCTGGGCCGCCGACAACCACCCGCGCCTGGCCTGGGAGACCGTGGTCTCCGGCGTCCAGGAGGACGGCACGCCCAGCAAGCTGCACGTGGTCACCGACGCCACCAGCGGCGACGTGATCCAGAAGTGGGAGGGCGTGCAGACCGGCACCGGCAACGGCGTCTTCGTCGGCAGCGTCACCCTCGGCACCTCGCAGTCGGGCTCCAACTACCAGCTCAAGGACCCGACCCGCGGCAACATGTACACCACCAACCTGAACAACGGGACCAGCGGCACCGGCACGCTGTACTCCAAGTCGACCGACAGCTGGGGCGACGGCACCGTCTCCAACAAGGAGTCCGCGGCCGTCGACGCCCACTACGGCGTCGCGATGACCTGGGACTACTACAAGAACACCTTCGGCCGCAGCGGCATCCGCGGCGACGGCGTCGGCGCCTACAGCCGGGTCCACTACGGCAGCAACTACGTCAACGCGTTCTGGGACGACAGCTGCTTCTGCATGACCTACGGCGACGGCTCGGGCAACACCCACCCGCTGACCGAACTCGACGTCGCCGGCCACGAGATGACGCACGGCGTCACCTCCAACACCGCCGGCCTGAACTACTCCGGCGAGTCCGGCGGCCTCAACGAGTCCACCTCGGACGTGTTCGGCACCATGGTCGAGTTCTACGCGAACCTGCCCAAGGACAACCCGGACTACCTGATCGGCGAGCTGATCAACATCAACGGGGACGGCACCCCGCTGCGCTACATGGACAAGCCCTCCAAGGACGGCTCCTCGGCCGACTCCTGGTACAGCGGCGTCGGCAACCTCGACGTCCACTACTCCTCCGGCGTCGGCAACCACCTCTTCTACCTGCTGGCCGAGGGCAGCGGCGCCAAGACCGTCAACGGCGTCAGCTACAACTCGCCCACCGCCAACGGCATCACCGTCACCGGCATCGGCCGGGACAAGGCCGCCGCCATCTGGTACCGGGCGCTCACCACCTACTGGACCTCCACCACCAACTACGCCAGCGCCCGGGCCGGCATGCTCTCCGCCGCCACCGACCTGTACGGCTCCGGCTCCGCCGAGTACAACGCCACCGCCACCGCCTGGGCCGCCGTCAACGTCGGCTCGCTGCCCAGCACCGGCGGGCCCACCGTCACCAGCCCCGGCAACCAGTCGACCGCGCTGAACGGCGCCGTCAGCCTGCAGGTCAAGGCCAGCGGCGGTACCGCGCCGCTGGGCTATTCGGCCACCGGGCTGCCCACCGGCCTGTCGATCAACGCCTCCACCGGCCTGATCAGCGGCACCGCCACCGCCGCCGGGACGTACAACGTCACCGTCACGGCCAAGGACGCCGCGGGCAAGACCGGCACCGCCTCCTTCACCTGGACCGTCACCTCCGGCGGCGGCACCGGCTGCACCCCGGCCCAGCTGCTCGGCAACCCCGGCTTCGAGACCGGCAGCGCCAGCCCGTGGACGGCCTCCTCCGGCGTGGTCGACAACTCCTCCTCGCAGGCCGCGCACGGCGGCTCCTGGAAGGCGTGGATGGACGGCTACGGCTCCAGCCACACCGACACCCTCTCGCAGACCGTCAGCATCCCGGCCGGCTGCAAGGCCACGCTGAGCTACTGGCTGCACGTGGACACCGCGGAGACCACCACCTCCACCGCGTACGACAAGCTGACCGTCACCGTCAACGGCACCGCGGTCGCCTCGTACTCCAACCTCAACAAGGGCACCGGCTACACCCAGAAGAGCATCGACCTGTCGGCCTACGCGGGCCAGAGCGTCACGGTGAAGTTCAGCGCGGTCGAGGACTCCTCGCTGCAGACCTCCTTCGTGATCGACGACACCGCCGTCCAGACCGGCTGACACCCCCGCGCCGACGCCGTCCCCCGGAGCCCGGCGGCCCGGGGGACGGCGGACCGGAGTCCGGCGGACCGGGGGCGGCACCGGGTGCGCAGGTGTGCGGCGCGGAGGCCGACGCCGGCCGGCGGGTCAGGAGACGAAGCCGATGACGCCGAAGCCGGGCCGCCGCTGCGCGTGGCGGAGCCAGCCGAGGACGTCGGCGACGGCGTCGACCACCTCGGGCTCCAGCGGCGGGGCGTGGTCGTCGCGCACGGTCTGCTCGAACTGCTCCAGCGCGGCCACGCACCGCTCGTGCGTCCACTCGCCGCAGGTCGGGTACTCCGACATGCTCGGCGGCACCCCGTCGGGCACGGCCGCGCCGTAGTGGAACTCGGCGAGCGAGACCTCGGTGATCCGCAGCGCGCGCAGACCCTCGTCGACCACGCTCAACCAGGTGCCGCGGAACGGGGAGAAGCTGGAGTTGTCGAGGAACGAGCCGGTCAGCCGGCACAGCCGCTGGTAGGCGTAGCTGTACTGGAAGGCGTACTCGGGGGCGGCCGGGTAGGGCCCGCCGTGCACCACCGCGCGCAGCGCCTCCGCGGCGCCGGGCGCGCCGTTCGCGATCTGGTGCGAGAACCACTCGTCGTCCGAGGCCAGGGCGTCGCCGAAGTTCTCCTCGACGGCCCGCAGCAGTTGCTCGTCGCGGGAGCCGACCAGGGCGCGGGTGGCCGCGGTGTCGAGCAGGAAGACGCTCAGTGAGGAACTCATGCGCACAGCCTAGGGATTGCCGCCGACAGCCGGGCCCCCGGTCCAGTCGCCCGACCCGGCCAGCGACAGCACGAGGGCGGCGATGTTCCAGGCGTCGTCCGCGCCGCTGTGGTGGCGGCCCTCCAGCGGGAGGCCGGCCAGCTCCAGGGCCCGAGCCATGCCGGGGCGCTTGCGCAGGCCGCGGGCCTCGGTGAAGACCGCCTTGGCGTTGGCGTGCCGGCGGCCGAACGGGTAGGCGGCGCCGGTGGCCCGGCACTGGCGGTCGAACTGCAGCCGGTCGTAGTCGCCCCAGCTCGCCCAGGGGCGCTCGCCCGCCCGGTGCTCGGCGGCCAGCAGGCGGCAGGCGTCCGCGAAGGCCACCCCGCCCTGCACCTCGCCCTGTGTCAGGCCGGTCAGCTCCGTGCAGAAGGCGCTGACCGCCGAGCGCTGCGGGCGCACCAGGATCCGGTGCCGGCCGACCCGCCGCAGTGCGGTGAGGTCGACCACCGTCAGCCCGATCTCGATGATCTCGCTGACCTGCCCCGGCGGCGGCTGCCCCTCCCAGCAGGTGGCCTCGACGTCCACCACGTTCCACAACTCCGGCTCCATGGCCGGATCATGCGCAGCCGCCCCCGGCTGGGTCAACCGGATATCCCGGCCGCGCGGATCAGCGCACCGGGCCGCACTCGTCGACCAGGACGGTCGGCGCGCAGCGGAACGCCCCGGTGTCCACCGGGCCGTAGGCGACGTTGAAGGTGTCCAGCCAGTACGACCAGTCCTGCATGCCGGCCGCGCTGCTGAAACGGTGGTTGAGCTGCCAGCGGACCCACTGGCCCGGCAGCAGGCGCACCGCGGGCGGGCGGCGCCGGCGCGGCGGCAGGTCGTACAGCGGCGGGACGAGGGGGAGCACCCGCAGGCGGCCGTCCCGCTCGCGCAGGCCCAGGCCGCTCGGGCGCAGCGCCTCCCACGTCTCGTGCGGCGCGAAACCGTCCTCCTCCCGCATCCGGACGGCGTGCAGGTGGCCGGGGCCGGGGGCGCCGGGCGGCAGGGCGAAGCCCGCGGGCGCCGCGTTCCGGCGGACGGCCGCCTCCCCGCCCCGGGAACGCTTCGTCCAGGACGTCCTGACCCACTGCACCGTGATGTCCACGATCTCCGCGCCACCCGCTCTCCGTGCCGGTGACCGAGGGTACGGGGTGCGTTCCGGCCGGCCGCGGCCAGGTGCGGGTCGGGCGGGGCCGGACGGGCGGGGGTCGGGCGGAGGCCAGGTGCGGGCCGGGCGGGGGCCAAGACAGGCGCGGCGTCACGGACGGTTCCGGTGACGGGCGTTCACATCGGTGCCCGGGATCGCCATACGACGGTAATGCAATTTTCACGGCTCGGTGTCTACCCGCATAGACAGCCGCCTGCCACTCTGGCCCGGCACCGCCTCCCCACCCCTCCGCCGAGCCCAGGAGCGCCCCCGTGCCGAACCGTTTCCTCCGCCGCCTCGCCGCCGTCGCCGCCACCTCCGTCCTCGCCGCCGGAGCCGTCACCGCGAGCACCGGCACCGCCCAGGCCGCCCTGCCCACCCCGGTCTCCGCCACCACCGCCCGCGGCTACCTGGCCCAGTTGACCGTCAAGGCCGAGAACCGCACCGGCTACAGCCGCGACCTCTTCCCGCACTGGATCACCGTCTCCGGCACCTGCAACACCCGCGAGACCGTGCTCAAGCGCGACGGCTCCGGTGTGGTCACCGACGCCAACTGCGCCGCCACCTCCGGCAGTTGGTACTCCCCGTACGACGGCGCCACCTGGCACGCCGCCTCCGACCTGGACATCGACCACGTGGTGCCGCTCGCCGAGGCGTGGGACTCCGGCGCCTCCGCCTGGACCACCGCCCAGCGCCAGGCGTTCGCCAACGACCTGACCCGCCCGCAGCTGATAGCCGTCACCGACAGCGTCAACCAGGCCAAGGGCGACAAGGACCCGGCCGAGTGGCTGCCCTCGGTCACCGGCTACCGCTGCACCTACGTCCGCGCCTGGGTGCAGGTGAAGTACTACTACCACCTGTCCGTGGACAGCGCCGAGAAGACCGCGCTCACCAACGTCCTCAACGGCTGCTGAGCGACGCACAGTTCACCCCGGACCGTCCGCGCGGAGCTCCCGCCCGGACGGTTTGGGGCATTTGCGCCCGCGAATGACCGAAATGTCCGATCGGCGCGTCTTCGTCCTGGTCAACCCCCTTTTCCGGCATGCTTGCTGGCGGAACGAAGGACGGCGGAGACCGGCGACGACGCTGGGCGGTCGGATGCGGGCGGAGGGCGGGCGGATGGACAGGCGGAGCTTCCACCGGGCGGGGGTCGCGGCCGGCACCGGACTGTTCGCGGCCGCCACCGGCGGACGGGCGTACGCGGCGGCGGCCCACCAGGCCCCCGCCTACCCGGCGCCCGGGTACGGGACACCGTCCTACGGGGCACCGGAGTACGGGGCACCGTCCTACGGCGCGCCGGAGTACGGGGCCCCCGCCTACGTGCTGCCCGCCCACCCGGCCACCGGCTACCCGGGCGCCGCCTACCCCGCCCCCGGGTACCCGGCCCCCGGATACCCCGAACCCCCGTACGTGCCCGCCTACGTGGTGCCCCCGCGCGCCGCCTCCTACGGCGCGGTGCTCTCGGACGGCCTGACCGTGCCCTGGGCGCTCAAGCAGATCGCCGCCGGAGACCTGAACGTCTGCTTCGCCGAATGCGGCCCCGCCGAGGGCCCGGTGGTGGTGTGCCTGCACGGCTGGCCCTACGACATCCACAGCTACGCCGAGGTCGCCCCGCTGCTGGCGGCGCGCGGCTACCGCGTCCTGGTGCCCTACCTGCGCGGCCACGGCCGCACCCGGTTCCGCTCCGAACAGACCCCGCGCAACGCCCAACAGGCCGCCGTCGCCCGGGACCTGGTCGCCCTGCTGGACGCGCTCGGGATCAGCCGCGCCCTGCTCGCCGGATTCGACTGGGGCGCCCGGACGGCCGCCATCGTCGCCGCCCTGCGGCCCGAGCGGGTCAAGGCGCTGGTCTCCGGCGGCGGCTACCTGATCACCGACGTCCACGCGCAGGCCGACCCGCTGGGCGCGGAAGCCGAACACGCCTGGTGGTACCAGTACTACTTCAGCACCGAACGCGGCCGCCGCGCCCTGCTCGACCGCCGACTGCGCCGCGACCTGTGCCGCCTGGTGTGGCAGACCGTCTCGCCGACCTGGCGGTTCGAGGAGGAGGTGTTCGACCGCACCGCCAGCGCCTTCGACAACCCCGACTACCCCGAGATCGTGGTGCACAACTACCGCTGGCGGCTCGGCCTGGCCAGCGGCGAACGCCGCTACGACACCGACGAACGGCGGCTCGCCGACCGACCGGTGATCACCGTGCCCACCGTCACCCTCGACGGCGCCCTCGACCCGTTCACCCCGCCCGGCCGCGGCCGCGGCTACCGCGACCGGTTCGCCGGCCCCTACCTGCACCGCGTCCTCGACGGCATCGGCCACAACCTGCCGCAGGAGGCGCCCGGCGAGTTCGTCCGGGCGGTGCTCGACGCCGACCGGCTCTGAACCCGCCGCCCGCGGGCCCGGCGGGCCGCTCGCCGTCACCACCGACCGCGACGGCGACGTGATCGTCCGGAACCCCGCCACCGGCCGGTCGGTCCGTCGCTGCCTCCTCCTGCACCGCGCCCGGGCCGTCGTCATCCACGGCACCTCGTTCCCGGTCGCCCACGGCGCCGAGGCCGCCCGCATGGAACTGCCCCCGCCGCGACGCCGCGCCGTTGAACCACGGGCCCGCCCGCGCCCCCGCCGCACCGAGATGAAGACCCGACGAACAGTCAGGAGGCGCTCTGGACAAGCCGTTACCGATGGGTAAGTCTCTCTGGACGTGACCGAAACCACCAGCACCACCGCGCCTGCCGACGCCGCGCCCAGCGCCGCGCCCCGCCCGCCGCGCCGCCGGGTGATCCAGGCCGCCGCCCTCACCGCCGGGGCCCTCGCCCTGCCGCTCGCCACCACCGGCCGCGCCGACGCCGCCGACACCCCGCGCTTCCTGCACGGCGTGGCCTCCGGCGACCCGCTGCCCGACGGGGTCCTGCTGTGGACCCGCCTCACCCCCACCGCCGACGCCGCCCCCGGCTCCGGTCTCGGCCCCGACACCGCCGTCCGCTGGCAGCTCGCCACCGACCGCGACTTCACCACCGTCGTCACCACCGGCACCGTCACCACCAGTGCCGCCACCGACCACACCGTCAAGGCCGACGTCCGCGGCCTGCGCCCCGACACCGCCTACTGGTACCGCTTCCTCACCGACGGCGCCGCCTCCCCCGTCGGCCGCACCCGCACCGCCCCCGCCGCCGACGCCACCCTCGACCGGCTCCGCCTCGGCGTCGCCTCCTGCGCCAACTGGGAGGCCGGCTACTTCTCCGCCTACCGCCACCTCGCCGCCCGCGGCGACCTGGACGCCTTCCTGTTCCTCGGCGACTACATCTACGAGTACGCCACCGGCGCCTACGCCGCCCGCGGCACCGTCGTGCGCCCGCACGCCCCCGCCCACGAGATCCTCACCCTCGCCGACTACCGCACCCGGCACGGCCGCTACAAGACCGACCCCGACCTCCAGGCGCTGCACGCCGCCGTCCCCACCATCGCGATCTGGGACGACCACGAGTTCGCCAACGACGCCTGGTCCGGCGGCGCCGAGAACCACACCCCCGGCACCGAGGGCGACTGGGCCGGCCGGGTCGCCGCCGCCAAGCAGGCGTACTTCGAGTGGATGCCGGTCCGCCCCTCCGTCGCCGGCACCACCTACCGGCGGCTGCGCTACGGCAAGCTCGCCGACCTGCACCTGCTCGACCTGCGCTCCTTCCGCTCCCAGCAGGCCGCGATCGGCAACGGCGAGGTCGACTCCGCCGACCGCAGCATCACCGGCCGGGCCCAACTCGACTGGCTCAAGGCCGGACTGGCCGCTTCCGACACCACCTGGCGGCTGGTCGGCAACGAGGTGATGATCTCCCCGGTGGCCTTCCTCTCGGTGCCCGACTACCTGCTCCGCCCGCTCGCCCAACTGCTCGGCCTGCCCGGCGAGGGCCTCGCCGTCAACGTCGACCAGTGGGACGGCTACACCCACGACCGGCGCGAACTGCTCGCCCACCTGCGGGACCACCGCATCACCAACACCGTCTTCCTCACCGGCGACATCCACTCCGCCTGGGCCTGCGACGTCCCCTTCGAGGCCGCCACCTACCCCGCCTCCGGCAGCGCCGCCACCGAGTTCGTGGTCACCTCCGTCACCAGCGACAACATCGACGACATCCTCAAGGTCGCCCCCGGCACCCTCTCGCTGGTCGCCGCCGCCGCCATCCAGGCCGCCAACCGGCACGTCAAGTGGACCGACCTCGACTCGCACGGCTACGGGGTCCTCGACGTCACCGCCGACCGCGCCCAGATGGACTACTACGTCCTGTCCGACCGCACCAAGCCCGACACCACCAGCCGCTGGGCCCGCTCCTACCGCACGAAGAACGGCACCCAGCAGGTCGAACGGGTCTACACGCCCGTCTCCTGACG
>NZ_JBHUWH010000071.1:0-24346 GCF_042670125.1 Kitasatospora sp. NPDC057198
GCCGCCGAGCGCGAGATCGCCGCTCTCGCCCCCAAGCGCAGCCGGTGGTCGTGATGGAGCCGCTGCTCGCGGGCGAGCAGGCGCTGCTCGGCGCCGTCCTGCTCGACCCGCGCCAACTGCGGCGGCTGGAGTGGCTGGAGCCGCGCGACTTCCACCGCCCCGCCCACCGAGCCCTCTTCTCCGTGCTGCGCGAACTGCGCGACGCCGGCCACCCGGGCTTCGCCGCCGACAGCGACGACGGCGAGGTCCCGCTGGAGTGGCTGACCGACAGCTTGACGCTGGCCGGTGAGCGCACCCGCGGGCTGAACCCCTCCTACCTGCACACCCTCGTCGCCGCCTGTCCACGCCCCGGCCACGCCCCGCTGTACGGACGGATCGTCCTGGAGGGCTCGATCCGCCGCACCGTCACCGAGCACGCCGAGCGCCTGCTGGCCGTCGCCGAGCAGGGCCTGGCCGCGGGCGAGGTCGAGGGCACCGCCCACCAGGCCGACGTCCTGGCCGGCGTGCTCGCCGACCTCGCCGGGCGCTGGGGCGCCCCGCCCCGTCTCCAGAAGCCCGCCACCGCCCCAGCGCCGGCCGCCGCGCCCGCCGCCGAACCGTCCGACGACGCGCTGGCGGACGAGCAGTTCCTGCTCGCCCTGCTGGTGCACCAGGACGGAGCGATCAGCGAGGTCTTCGACTGGCTGCGGCCCGGCGACTTCGCCGACCCCGGCCACGGCCGGCTCTACCGCTGCCTCGGGGCGCTCCACCACCGCGGCGAGCCGATCGACCCCGTCACCGCGCAGTGGGAAGTCCAGCGGCGCGGGCTCCTCGCCGACGGCACCCTCACCGAAGAGCGGCTCACCCCCATCCTGGGCGCGCACCTGGTCGCCGGGTCCGCCGAGTGGCTCGGCGAACAGGTCTTGCGCGCCTCGCTCACCCGCACCGCCGGCCACAGCGCGCGGCAGATCACGGCCCTCGCCGCCGACGAGCGCCTCGCCCCCAGGCAGCTGGTCGGCCAGGCCCTGCACGCCCTCGGCCCGCTGGAGGAGGTCCGCGCCCGCTGGCGCACCGCCAACGGGCACCCCTCCCCCGGCACGGACCGGGCCGCCCCGGCGGAGCAGGGCGCACCGGCGGCCCGGGTCAGCGCGGCGCTGTCGCGCAGTACCCCGCAGCAGCACGCCGCCAAGACGGCCCCGCCCGTCACCCCCACCGCCCGAACGGGGGCCGCGAGCGCGACGCGCCGCCGCCCCTCCTCCTCTTCCTCCCCGCTCCGGAGTGCCACGTGAACAAGCCCCTGCCCGAGACCGCGCTGCTGCTGCGCGCGGCGGCGAACATGGCCGATATCCAAAGCGCCAGGCTGCCCCGGATGGGCCCCGGCTTTCCCTGGCCCGACCCGGCAGCCGTTAGCCGCCAGATCAGCGAACTCGGCAGCATCGTCAACGAGCTGGGAGACGAGTACCTGTTCCTGGCGGTGGCATCCCACCCGGCACCGCAAGCGGAGGCTGTGCTCGCGGCCGAGGCGTTCGCCAACGCTGCCGGCAGCACCGCCTCGGCCGCCGCCGAACTCGGCGGTGTCGGCCAGCAGCTCGCCACCCTGGCCCGCACGGCCGGAGGGCGCAGCGGCCCGGATGTCGACACCGCCCTCAGTGCCGCCGCTGACGGCATCAGTTCCTCTCTCGACCGGGCGCGTGGCGGCCTCGCCGACGCCGCCAAGGTCCTGCGGGCCTGCGCCGAGACCATCGCCCCCGCCCTGGTGGAACTGCGCCAGGCCGCGTACACCCGCGCCCCGCACGCGACGGCTCCGCAACTTCCGCCGCCCGACCGCACCCCCAAGGAGCGGGCCGCCGACCCGCCGGACCGCTCCGCGCCAACCGCCCGGGTGGACGCCGCGCTGTCGCGCAGCACCGTGCAGCCATCCACCTCTCAGGCGGCCCCGGCAGCCTCTTCGGACGCAGTGGCGACGCCCGCTCTCCCCATCTCCTCAGCCCACCGCGGGAGTAGGCCGTGGACACCCCGCTCTCCGTAGCGCTCGAACTGACCGGCGCTGCCGTGGTGCTCAGCGACCTACGGCTCGGGCTGCCCTCGGACGCCGATCCGTTCGCGCTGCCGGACCCCGCTGTCGTGGGTCGCAGGATCACCGAACTGGGTGCGCTCATCACCACAATGGGCGACGCCTACCTGCGCCGATCCGCCGAACCGGCACAGCAGGGCTTCCCGGCCGAGGCGTTCGCCATCGCCCTGAACCGGGCCGGGCAGACCGTGTCCGCCCTCGGCACCGTCGGGCAGCAGCTCTCCGCTCTGGCCACGATGCCTACGGGGCCGAGCGGCCTGCCCGGCTCCGACTACACGCGCACGCTCGCCGCCACGTGCATCGGCGAGGCCCTCCAGGCGGCGCACCAGCACCTCCAGGACGGTGTCCGGGTGCTGCGGGACGCCGCCTCGGACACCTTGCCCGCACCGGAGCAGGCCCAGCAGGCCGTCCTCGCCCGCTCGCCGCACACAGCAACCGCGGGCCCGCCGACACCCGCTCCCACCCAACCCGCCCCGTCGTCCGGCCCGGCCCCGGCCGCACCCGATGACCTCCTCCCACCGACTCCCGGATCCGCCATGATCAACGAAGATGCCTTCCCCTACCACTACGCGAAATGGCTGCGTACCACCGCAGACGAGATCGCCGTTGTGCGAACGGATCTACCCCGATCCTTCAACTCCGCCTACGGAAACGGTGGTCCAGTCTCCGTCTCCGACCTCACCGAGGCGGCAGGACGCGTGGGGCACTACCACCGAGAGGCTCTGACCGAAGCCGACTTCCACTCGCAGGGCCTCCAGGCGCAGGAGTACTCCGCCTTCCTGACCCGGGCCTGGACTTCCTCTGCCGCTGACCTGGTCCAGGCGAACCTGGATCTCACCAGGGCAGCCGACGCCGCAGCCGCGTTCGCCGACGCGCGAACGCGGGCCCCCGACGCCGCCCCCGTGGTCGAGGAGCAGACCCGCGCCGGGGTGGACCGCCTTCTCTACGATGCCCAGGCCGCCCTGGACCGCGCCGTCGAGACGCTGCGGTCGAACGCCGACTCCCTGGCCGGCGGACGCCCCTTGCCAGCCCCGGCCGCCGCCGAGCACCTCGCCTCGACCAGGAAACTCCAGCAGGACCCGACCGCTGCGCGTCGGGCAGCGGCGCTCACCCGCTCGACCACCCCGGCCTCCGCCACCGATCCTCAGCACCCCGCGCCAAGCACCCCCGAAACGGCACCGTCCTCCGCGCGGGGGCGGCGATGACCATCGCTCGGCCGCCGTCGCGGCCCGGGCCGCTGATCGGTTCGCTGTGCAGCGGGTACGGCGGGCTCGACCTGGGCGTGATGGCGGCGCTCGGCGGCGAGGTCGCCTGGCACGCCCCGGAGCAGTTCCAGCAGGCCGCCCTCGTCGGCTCGCCACGTGCAGCAACCGCAGGACCAGCGGCAGCCGTTCCTGCCCCACCCGCCCTGCCGGGCCGGCCTGCACCCGGCCGCACCCGATGACCTTCCCCCACCAACTTCTGGATTCACCATGATCAACGAAGATGTCCGCTACCACGCGGACTGGCTGCGGCTGGCCGCCGCTGACCTGGCCGACGGGCAGGCGACTCTGCCCCGGTCTTTCGATTCCGCCTACGGCAACGGCCGCCGGGTCTCCGTCTCCGCCCTCACCGAGGCGGTGAAGCAGGTGGAGTGGCCCCTGCGGGAGGCTCTGCGCGAGGCCAGCTTCCACGCACTGAGTTCCCGCCAGGACGCCGCCACCGTCTTCCTGGCCAGGGCCTGGACTTCCGCTGCCACCGACCTGGCGCAGGCCAGCGTGAACTTCGCCGGGGCAGCCAACCTCACAGCAGCACTCACCGACGCGCAGATGCGGGCCCCCGACACCGCCCCCGAAGTCGAGGAGCAGGTCCGCGCCGGGGTCGACCACCTCCTCACCGACGCCCATAGCGCCGTCGACCACGCCATCGAGACGATGCGGTCGAACGCCTACGCCCTGACCAGCGGACGCCCCTTGCCAGCCCCGGCCACCGCCGAAGACCTCGCCTCGACCAGGAAACTCCAGCAGGACCCGAACGCTGCACGTCGGGCAGCGGCGCTCACCCGCTCGACCACCACCCCGGCCGCCACCCCCAATCCTCAGCACCCCGCGCCGGTCGCGCCCGAAGCGCCACCTTCCTCCGCGCGGGGACGGCGATGACGGCCGCCCGGCTGGTGTCGCGGCCCGGCCCGCTGATCGGCTCGCTGTGCTCGGGTTACGGCGGGCTCGACCTGGGCGTGATGGCGGCGCTCGGCGGCCAGGTCGCCTGGCACGCCGAGGTCGAGCCCGCGCCGTCGGCGATCCTGGCCAGGCACTGGCCCGGCGTGCCGAACCTGGGCGACATCACGGCGATCGACTGGTCGGGCGCTGAGCGGATCGGTGTCCTCACGGCCGGTTTCCCCTGTCAAAGACGTCTCGGTCGCGGGCCGACGTGTCGGCCTCAACTCGCAGACCCGATCGGGCCTTTGGCTGCACGTCGCACGCGCGGTCGAGGCCCTTAACCCCTGCCTCCTGGTGGTCGAGAATGTACGAGGACTCCTCACCTCCCCGGGTTCCGCTGGCGACGTGGAACCCTGCCCGTGGTGTCTGGGAGACGACCCAACCCTCCCTCCTCTGCGGGCACTTGGCGCCGTACTCGGCACCCTGGCCGATCTGCGGTACGACGCGCGGTGGCTCGTTCTTCGCGCCTCCGACGTCGGAGCGCCCCACCACCGCTCCCGGGTCTTCCTCGCCGCCTGGCCCGCCGACCACGGTGCTGAAGACCCCGACGAGCAACATCGGGAAGAACGGTGGCAGCCAGCACCCGGCGAAGCGCAAGAGCGGCGGGCACGGCCCGAACCTGGCCGACGAGGTGGAGTGGCTGCTGCCGACGCCGAAGGCCAGCGACGGGGTCAAGGGCTCGCCGAACCAGCGGCACGGCAACGGCGACCTGACCCTGCCCTCGGCCGCGGCCTCGCTGCTGCCGACCACGAGCAACACCGGCACCGCGGGGCGCCGGGCGGGGAAGGACCGGCACCCACTGGTGCCGACGGTGGCTCTGCCGCTCTGGCCGAACCCGCCCTCGGAGCCGACCCCGGACGGTGGGGGCAGTACGCCGCAGCCGTCGCCCGGTGGGAGATGCTCACCCGCCCGGCACCGGCGCCGACCGACGAGGGCGGCCGACTCCGCCCGGAGTTCGTGGAATGGATGCAGGGCCTTTCTGTCGGGGTTTTGTCGCCCACTGGCCCAGCTGACCTGGGCCCTTGAGCGGGTGGACATGTGCGACATGTGTTGCAGATGGGCCCGTGCGCAACAGGTCGGTCTCGAAGTCCTTGCTCCGCAGGTGCGGTGAGGACGCCCTGGCCGCTGCTCGTATCAGCCGCAGCGCGCCATAATGAGGTGTCGCTTACTCGGGGATATTGATGTCGATTCGCACAGCCGCGGCGATCGGAGCACTCCGGAGATTGAACACGCGTCGAAGGCCCTCGTTTTCATCTCCGTCGTCGACTACGTACCCTTCGAAACAGGAGAGCACTCTATCCACTACGAACTGCGGGAGCCGAATCCCTACCTCCCCATACTCATTCTGGAGGTCGCGGTATGAGGGAGCGCGATTCCTGGCGAAATCCGAAGTGAGGTTACGCAAACAGCCAGCCGGGAGCACTCGCACTCCGACCTTGGCGGGACCGCTTGGCGCGCCAAGGGGCACGACTACGGGAATCGATGCCTCAGTCGGCATAGAGTGCGGGTGATACAGCATGTAGTGAACGGGCAGTCCATAGCTATTCTCATACTGGGAAATTGACTGCCACTGTCGGTCTCCGACTTGGAGCGCCTTGTAGTGGCACGATTCGTCGAATCGAAATGTGCGAGGCCCCAGGGTGGCTGGGAGTGACGGCTGCATAAGCGAGCCGAATCCGCCCGGGCGGACCACACCCTTGTACTCGGTAAACTCTGCCTCGCGCGGGTAGAGCCGCTTGCTCTGGAGTAATACCACTTTTGTCCGAAGCAAGGTTCCGGATCTGCGAAAGTTGACGATGAAACCGATGTCAGCTACTTCCCAGCGCTGCTCCCAGTGTCCGCCGCCGCCTACAAAATGGATGTCAATATCGACAATCGTGCCCGAGGTGGTCAAGTGTGGGCCCTGCGCCTCGGCGACCGCGTCTACGAACGCTAGATCCAGGGCTTCCTCGTGCACGGTTGGCATTCGATCGAGTCTGCGCGAGACCCGCTCATTCACGCCATGGAAGACTTCGCGAACATAATCGATCACATCTTTGGACAGCGGAATTGGAGACGTTGTCGACATGGCACTCCCAGTGAGTGGCTGGCGCTGACGTGGTTATCTCCCACCACAGCCAAATCTTAGTACTCTCCCCGCGATTCTGCTGGACTATGTGTTGATCTCTTCTGCATGAGGAGTGATCAGATGACGCTGGACGTGTTGCGGTTTCGGTCGGCCATGAGACGGCGGTATGCCTCGCGCACGGCGCCGAGCTCCTCGTCGCGTTCCTCGAGGGTGCGTTGCAGGTCGAGTTTCTGCTGCCGGAGTTCTTCGAGTTGTTGCTCGACGGCAGCGGTGGCGGGTGGTGCCCCCAGTCCGCTGCGCTGGAAGGTCTGCTCGCCGAGGATCTCGGAGAGCCGGGCTTCGAGCTGGTGGATGTGCTGCTGGAGGCGGCGGTTGCGCTCGGCGAGGTTGGCGTTGTCCGCGCGGAGCGAGGCTGCGCTGGTGGCGATGGAGGAGGTCCGGGGCGCGGGCATGGCCTGCTGGGCAGCGCGGATGGCGTCGTGGAGGTCCTGGTGTCGGTGGAGGAAAGAGCGGTGGACGCCAGCTCGCACGGCGATGGAGGAGATGCTGATCTGCCCGGGATCGGTGGCGAGTTCGGCCAGTGCTGCGAGGACGCGGGTACGGCGCCGGTCGGTGTCGGCTTGGCGGGCCGCGGCGAGCGGATGCGGGCTCGTCATGGGGTCCTCACGAGGTCTGAGTGCGGGGTGTGCGGATGGTCGGCATGCCCAGGTCCACACGCTGGCGGGCGCCCCGCAGAGCGGTGATCGCGTGCTGGATCTGGTGGCGGTCGGCGTCGCTGAGCCGGTCGAGGTCGGTCTCGATCCGGCGGATCAGGGCCCGAAGCTGGTCGACCTGCTCGCTGGGCGGCATCAGCTTGGCTCTCGCCCAGTCGGGCAACTCGATTGCAGCCGTGATCCGCTCGCGGTCAGCAAGGAGTTGCTGCAGGTAGGACTTCAGCTCCGGCAGGTAGGAGGGGTCGCTGCGGAAGTGGCCGCAGCCGAGGCAGGTGTACTTGAACGGGCATGCCTGCCCGCCTGCCTTAACGTTGCTGGGCTCGGTGCACATCCCGAACGGGACGGCGACCTGGCCAACCGCGATGCGGGTCCGGTCGTCGTCGGCCAGCAGGGCGGCGGCCTGCTGGAAGACGCGATTGCCCGCGGCGTCGAACTGATGCTGGGCGACTCTGTCGACCGCGGAGCGCAAACGGTGGGAGGACACCCGGTAGTACCCGGCCGTGGTCCGAAGGCTTCGGTGCGACATTAACTCCCGCAGCGCGTCGGGCGAAACGCCTGCGTCGGCGTGCCGTTGCGCGTAGGAGTGGCGGTAGGTATAGGGGAAGACGGCGGCCGGGTTGAAGGGCAGGCCGTCGTGGTCGATGAGCATGTGGGCAATGGCGTCGATGAAGAATCGATGCGCGTTGCTGTAGGCGTCGGCGCCGATCGGTTTGGTGCCGTCCCGGTTGCCGGCATCCCGTGGGAACAGCACCAGTTCGTCCACGGACGTGTGGGGGAAGCGGGCGATGACGTCCTGCTTCTGCGCGGCGATGACCTTCGCGGTGTCGCCCGGGATCGGCAGGCGTCGGCCGGGCCGGTTGTTCTTGAAGTCGGTATAGACAAGGACGGGTTGGCTGGTGCTGTCCCGGTCGAGGCAGTCCCAGGGCAGCATGCAGACCTCGTCGGGTCGTCGGCCGGTGTCGATGAGGATCTCGGTGATCCGCCGTTCGGCTGTGCCGCAACGCTCTTGAAGGACATGGAGGTTGGCGCTGATGGTGCGGATGATGTGTGGGGGCAGGTCGCGGCCGGCCTCGGCCCGTTCGGGCTCGATGGGGATGTCGCTGCGACGCAGGCTGAAGTCGCCGGGGAGCCCGGCCGCGGGTCCGTCTGCGCGGGTGAGACCCAGCTGTCGGGCCTCGTCCAGCAGTCTGCGGACCAGGCGCATCAGCCGGATCCGGGTGTCGAGGGTGAGCCGGCCGGTGCGTTCGGCGTGCGCCATGCGGTTGCAGAACGCCACGATGTCGGCCCGGCCCAGAGCGTCCGGGACCTCGCCGGCCTCGGTGGCGCCGAGGTGCAGGCTCTCCGAGAGCCAGGTGATCGCGGTGATCAGCTGGCGGGGCTGGCTGGCCTGCTGCTTGCCGTAGCGCAGAGGCAGGTCCTCGACGGTCCAGGCTTTGACGGTCTCGCGCAGCCACCGCTGGCGGATCGGCGTGAAGTCCAGGGTGCCGGGCAGGCCGAAGACCTGCAGGTTCCACCGGTCGCGGCGGGATTCCACCTCGGGATCGGACAGGCGGCAGTACAGCTCCTTCGTCAGCGAGCGCAACAGCGTCCGGGCGTCGGAGCGGATGCTCGTGCTGGGTACCTCGACCAGGTAAAGCAGCGAGGCCGCGCGGCGGGTGTGCAGGAGGTTGATCAGGTAGCGCAGGCTCGTGGGGAAGGTCCGCAGGCCCAGGTCGGTGCGCTGCTGCAGGGCCAACAGGACCTCCAGCCGCACCCGCTCGGGCAGCGATGTGAGGATGTTGACCTGTCCGGTCGCAACGCTTGTCTCCCGGCCGAGCCACTGGGCGAGGTCCTCGCCCGGGCGGTCCTGCAGGTTCCTGAACCAGCGGGAGTTGTGCGCGTGACACAGCCGCAGCTCGACGAACCCGGCTCGCCGGGTACAGGCAACAACCCGGCACTGTCCCAGGTCGCTGAGCGGAACCACCTCGGGAAGGGCAGCCCACTGATGGACCGTCAGGTCGCGGTATCGGGTGCGCTGCCAGGTGTGGGTGTTGCACAAGGCTTCCCGGCCCCGGCCGGGCCGGGGGCACCGCTGCACCACACAGGCCCGGTCTCCGAAGTTCGGCCCCCCGCTCGGCAGCCGCAGGAACTCCTCCCACGCCAGCCCGGCGTCCTGATGGCGGGCGGCACATCGGTCGCACAGCTTCGCGGCGCGACGAGGCAGCGGGGCCGTGCAGTCCACCACCGGGCACTCGTCCAGGCCCAACAGCGGGTCACGGCGGTCCGGGGCGAGCACGCCGGCGGCCTCGTCCCAGCCTGCGCGGGCCAGGAAGTCCGGGCGGAGAAGGGCACGCAACCGGGCCTGGTCCTCATTCTCAGGAGCAACGGGCGGAGCAGAGAACGCAGTTGCGCTCACCGGTCCGCCTCTCCACCGAGCTCGCGCGGCAACGGAACACTCTCCACCGCGGCCCGCAGGCGGCGCGGGTCCGGATGCAGATACGGCTCGCCGGCGGTGAACGAGGCATGACCCATCAGCTCCCTGAACTCGTCCAAGGTCGCGCCCGCGGCCATCACCCCCGACCCGAAGGCATGCCGAGCCATATGCGGATGGACCCCGCGCTGCAACTCCGCCCGCCGCGAGAGCGCCTCCAGCAGCTCGTTCACTGCCTGCGGGCGCATCGGCGCCCCCAACGGCGCCCGGAACAGGTTCACCAGCAGGAAGTCGCACGCCTGGGCCTGCCGGCAGGCGTCACGCTCGGCCATGAACCGGTCGTATGCCTGCACCACCAGCCAGTCCGCAGGGACGGGCCGGTGCCGACGCGACTTGGCCGCCGCCCCGTTCACGTTGTCCCGCCGCCTCACGTGCAGATGAGCCCCTGCGATCCCGCAGCCCAACCGGGAAGCGTCGGCGAGGAAGTGGACATCCTCACGGCGGATACCGGTCAACTCGCCCCGTCGCAGGCCCATCCGCCACATCGCCATGATGATGAACCGGTCCCTGGCGCTGAGGCAGGCCCGCAGCAGTCCCAGGATCTCCTCTGGGGACGCCGCGTCCACCAGCGACTCGGGCTCGCGCAGTCGGTGACGGGCACGGGGTCGCAGCCGGGCCTGCCCCTCACCGCGGACTTCCCACGGCAGGTCCCAGTCCGGCACCAGGTCATACAACGGCTCCAGCGCCGACGGCTGGGCCATGCCCGTTGAGACCGCGAAACGGATGAACTCCCGTACCGCAGCCAGCACGCAGTTCACCCGCCTCGCACCACGCACCGGGCTGTCCAGCACGACGAGGTTGTCGCTGCCGCCGGCATCGTACTGAAGCCAGTGCACGAACCGGCCCAGCCGGACCGTCGCCCGCGGCCACTCCAGCCCGATCCGTTCGCACCACCGCAGGTACAACGCAATCGACGTCGCGTACGCACCTGTCGTCAACTCCGCCAGATCCCGCCCCAGCCGGGCATTGATCAAGAACTCGTCCGCTGCGGCCACCGGCCGCAGCCCCGCATCCAGCACCGTCCAGTACCGCACCCCGGACGGCAGCCTCACCAAGAACGACCGGAACTCCTCCATCACACCTCCCATCAGGCACTACCAACCCCAGGGAGAGGCCATGCCAGACATGCCCGACAAACCGACAGAAGACGTTGCACACAGGGCCGAAGCACTCCCCATGCGACAGTGCACGCCCCCAGATCCACCCCGACGAAAGGGCCTGGACGCGGGCTGGGTGACCGCCACCCCCGGCCTCGGCCGCCCCGCCCAGCTCACCGCCCTCGGCAACGGCGTCGTCCCCCAACAGGCCGCCCAGGATCTGGAGTTGCTGGCACCGCCGCTCGGCCGCTGCCCGCGGTGCCGGATCCGGTAGCAGCTTCTACCCCGTCTTCCCCGGCCAGGCCAAACCCCGGTTCCTCCGAATCCTTCTGCCCGGCAGCCGCACCAACCGGCTGCCGGGCCCGCGCACCGCACCGGCGCGCACGACCGAAGGACTCCCCTCCCTTGAGCACCCGCCCCGCCGTGCGGGCCCAGGACAGCACCTTCCGTGCCGTCCTGGGCTCGCCGCACGTCGCCCGCCTGCTCGGCGGCACCCTGATCGGCCGCCTGCCCACCGGCATGGCACCCATCGCGATCCTGCTGCTGGTACGGGCCGAACACGGCCCGCTCGCCCTCGCCGGATTGCTCGGCGCGCTGTACGGCCTGGCCGCCGCGATCGGCCAGCCGCTGCTGGGCCGCCTGGTCGACCGCCACGGCCAGCGCACCGTCCTGTGCGTCTCGGCCCCGGTGGCGAGCGCGGCGTTCCTGCTGCTGCCGGCCACCGGCCCGGGGCGCCACCCGGTGCTCGCCGCGCTGGCCGTGCTGATCGCGGGCTTGGCGACCCCGCCGCTGGAAGCGTGCCTGCGGGCGCTGTGGCCCCGTCTCCTTCCCGATGCCGGCCGCCGCCATGCCGCGCTGGCGCTGGACAGCGGCAGCCAAGGCCTGGTGTTCGTGGCCGGTCCGCTGCTGGCCGCCGGCCTCACGGCAGGTGCCGGAGTGCTCGCCGCCTCCACCGCGACTGCAGCGCTGGGCCTGTTCGGGGCCGCCCTGGTCGTCACCTCCGCGCCCTGTGCCCGGTGGGTGCCAAGCGCCCCGGCCGGGCGCGGGCACTGGGCGGGGCCGCTGCGGGTGCTGTTCGCGGCGCTCACCGGAACCGGGGTGGCGCTCGGCGCCGTGAACGTCCTCGCCCTGTCGCTGAGCGACCGGCACCACGCCGGATGGCTGGCCGGGGTGATGCCCGCGGCGCTGTCCTTCGGCAGCGTGCTCGGCGGCCTGGCCTACGGCCGCCGTGCCTGGCCCGGGCCTCCGGCCCGGCACCTGGTGGCCACCTCGGTCGGCTTCGCCGCCGGGTGGACGGCGCTGCTGTCCGACCCGGTGCCGGCCGTCGCGCTCCTCGGCGCGCTCCTGCCCGGCAGCTTCCTCGCCCCGCTGCTGGCCGCCGCGTTCCAGAGCGTCGAACGCCTCACGCCTGAGGGCGAGTTGGCGGAGGCGTTTGCCTGGCTCGTCGCCTGCATCGGTCTCGGCCAGGCCGCCGGCACTGCCCTGTGCTCACTCGCCGTCGCGGCCGGGCCGCTGCCCGCCGCCCTGGTGCCGCTCGCCGGAGCGGCTGCCGCGCTGTGGCTGCTGCGGCGCTTCAACCACCTCCTCCCCGCCTGACTCTCCCGCGAAAGAACCACCGTGAACACCGCCTCTGCCGATGCAACTCCCTTCACTCCCATGCACGTTGTCTGGGACTGGAACGGGACGATCAAGGACGACCTTGACGACCACGTCGCCGCGCTGAACGCGACGCTGCCCGCCCTCGGCGGCACCCCCATCGACCGCGACACCTACCGGGCCGAGCACACCGTACCGATCCCCGCCTTCTACGGCCGCCTGCTCGGCCGCGAGATCACCGAGCAGGAGTGGAAGTCCAGCGACGCGGCGTTCCTTGCGCACCTGCGCGCGCAGCCCGTGTGGCTCTACGGCCGAGCCGTCGAGCTGCTGACGCTGGTCCGGGAGGCCGGGCACACCCAGTCGCTGCTGTCGCTGTGCCCGCACGAGACCCTGCAGCGCGAGGTGAACGAGGCGGGCATCGGGCACTTCTTCACCCGGATCGACGGCCGCACCGGGCCCTCCGGCGGTACCAAGGCCGGTCCGCTGACCACGCACCTCGACGCCCTCGGCCTCACCGGACAGGAGCACCGGGTGCTGCTGCTCGGCGACTCGGCCGACGACGCGGATGCCGCCTACGCCAACGGCGCGCTCGGTGTGCTCCACAGCGGCGGCCTCCACCACCCCGACCGGCTCGCCGCCACCGGCTACCCCCTCGCCCACACCCTCGCCGACGCCCTCGTCCTCGGCTGCCAGCTCATCCGCTACCGGGCCCTCCTCTAGCACGAACCGGCAGCCCGACCAAGCCGCCGGATCCGCGGATCCTCTTCTCACCCGCACGTCAGGAGCACGTCCGTGAACCGCTCGATAAGACCCGCCTCGCCCGCAGAACCCCCTTCCCGCCCGCACGTCAGGAGCGCGCCCGTGAACCGCCCGATAAGACCCGCGCCGTCCACCGCCCCCGTCCGTCCGACTCACCTGGATGTGCCATGTCCGACCCGTCCGCGGGCTCCCCCGAGCCCGAACCGATCCGTATCGCCGACGAGGACCTTGACGATCTGGCCAGCACGCTGGCGCGCACCATCGCCGAGGTCCGCCAGCACGGCGTCCTGCTCGACCGCCTCGGCGCCGACCCCGACCCGGACGGCGCCGAGGAACCGGAAGCCGACTCCCCCGACGAGGCCGAGGCCGACGGCCCGACCTCGGTGTTCATCCTGGCCATGGGCGGCGCGGAGTACGCCGCCGAACTCGCCGCCCTGGGCAACTGGATCACTCACGTGCTCCTGCCGGTCTACGGGCGCGAGATCGGCTCCACCCGCCCCTGGTGCGCGCGCTGGTACGAGCACCCGGAGGCCGTCGCCCGCCTCCACGGGCTCTGGCTGGCGTGGCAGCAGCTCACCGACGCGGAGGCCGGCCTCATCGGTCCCTCGACGTGGCACCGCGACCACCTCGACCACGCCCTGGCCCAACTGCGCTCCCCCGATGGGCCGTTCGCGGCCTGCACCACCAGCGCCAACCGCCCCGCCCACCGGCTGCTGTCCAGCCCCGACCAGATGGGGCAGGCGGCATGACGGCCGAATTCGCCCCGGGGCTCGACCTGGGACTCGCCGACCTCCACCCGGTCGACCACACCTCCGCCGAGCTGGCGGAGGCACTGCACGACGAGTTCGAGCTGCTCGTCCGGCACGACAGCGGCGCGGGCCGTTCCCACGTCCTCGCGTTCGACGCCGGCGCGGTCTGGGTCATGCCCGGCGCGGAGAACCTCGCCGCCTTCGACGTCGTCCGACACCTGGAGCAGGGGACGTTCCGGCTGCGGCAGTCGAAGCACGCGAACGTGGCTTTCGCCCAGAAATGGCTGGTCGACCGCGGCTGCCCGCCCGAGGCCCTGCGCCTGGACCGGCTCCTGCCCGCCGATGAGCGAACGCGCCGGGTGGAGGAGCGGATCCACGGCAGCGGCGACCGCTACGAGGTCCGCGACAGTTTCGCCATGGAGGGCGACGACAACCGCGCGTGGACGATGGTCGTCGACCGTGAGGCCGCTGCGCTCCCGGTCCGCCTGTTCGTCGAAGAACTCCTGCCCGACCGCAAGACCTACACGCTGCGCGAGGGCGCGTTCCCCGACGAGGATGCCGCCTGGGAGTGGTGCCTGCGGGAACCCGGGCCGCTCCCGCCCGCGCCGGAGGACCGCAGCCCGGAGGCCGAGCGGATTCGCGCCTCGCTCGCTCGCAGCTCCGCCCCGGCCACGCCGGGCACCGGGGGCGCCGTGCCTGTGGCCGGCGTCGTCGCGCAGCCGGGTCGGGGGCGGTCGCTGTGAGGCGCGCCAAGTTCGCGTTCGCCGCTCACCCCGACGCCGTCGCCGACCTGCGCCAACTCCCCCAGCCCGTCCGGGACCAGGCCCTGCTGCACCTGCAGGACCTGGTCCACGGCGAGCGCGTCGCCACCAAGCTCCACGAACGGCTGGAGGGCTGTCACAAGGTCGTCCTCGGAGTGGGCAGCGACCGGGCCAGCCACCGGCTGGTGGTGCAGTTCCGCGACGCGCCGCCCGGCTCCAGGCACTCCCGCGAGGTCTACCTCGTCGCCGCCGGGGCCCGGCACGAGTACGCGGTCTACAACGCCGCCCAGAAGCGGCTGGGCCGCACCGGGCTCAACACCCCTGCGCCCGACGCGGATCCGGAGCTGACGGCCCGCGTCCGGGAGGCCCAGGAGGCCCGCGTCCGGGCCGCCCAGGCCCGTTCCCCCCGCACCGCGCACGCCCGCCGCCAGGGCGCTGTCGCCTACACCTCCGCCTCGCCCGGCTTCGCCGCCGCCGACACTCCCCGAAAGGCCCGATGATGACCGCCGACACCCTGCCCAGCCGCTCCGACCTCGCCGGATGGCTCACCGACGCCGCCCAGGCGGTGGCCGGGATCCTCGTTGCCGAGTACGACGCGCCGACCAGCCGTTCCTACCTCGCCCCGCTCCTCGGGCCGTTGTCCGCCGGGCCCCGGGTGGTCGGCGAGCTGAACGAGCGGCTGGAGGACCTGCTCGACGAGCCGCTGCCGGCCACCCCCGTCGGCCTGTTCGCCCTGGCCTCCTACGCCTCCGCCCTGGGCTGGCTGACCGAGTCGCTGGCCGAGCTGACCGCGGCGGTGGACGCGATCTGCACCCGCACCGGCCTCCCCACGCTGGAGCCCGAAGGGCAGGCCGTGCCCGTCCCGGGCGGGGACGAGGAGGGCTTCGACTTCTGCTTCAACGACGTCGAGACGGCCGCGATCCGCGCCGCCGCCGACGCGGCCGGGATGAAGATGGACGCCTACGTCGACGTCCTCGTCGGCGCGCTGCGGGCCGCCACCGCGATCACCGACGCCTGCATGGAGATCAGCAGCGGCCTGATCGAGGACGCGCAGTACATCGTCGCCGAGGCCGCCAGCGAGGTCCGGATCGGCGAGGGCCCCGGCAGCTTGCCCACCCTGGTCCGCTCCCTGCTCGCCCGCCTGGAGACGCCCCAGTGAACCCCCACGACCCGCTGACCAACCCCGGCTGCCACCGCGTCCACGAGCGGCTCGGCGCCCCGGCCGCGTCCCCGCTTCCCCGCCTCCTGCCCTCTTCCTCCCCCAGCCGTTGAACCGGAGCACCGACCATGCCCACCACTTCCACCGCCGACCCGCAGGTCGTCGAAGCTGCTCTGCGCCGGCTCGCGCCGAACTGGACCACCGACATCGTCCGCTCCATCGCCAAGTACGGCCCGACGCTGCAGGTGCGGGAGGTTGCCGGCCACGTCCCGGGGCTCAGCGAGTCCTACGCCAGCAAGCGGCTGGCCGGAATGCGCCAGGACGGCCTGGTGGACCGCGACGACGCATTCGACCGGTTCGCCCCGTACCACCTCACCCAGCAAGCACGCACCCTCGGTCCCGTCTACCGGGCCCTGAGCCAGTGGTCGTCGCAGCACATCACCCCGAGCATGCTGGAGCGCCCCGGCCGCATCGAGGACGCGCTCCAGCGTCTGCAGCCGATCGAAACCACCGGGGTCGTGCAGTTGCTGGCCGAGAACGGCGGCATGACCTACAACCAGATCGCCGTGGAGTCCGGCGTCTACCGGCAGTTGCTGGCAGTCCGGATCGCCCGGCTCCAGGCCGACGGCCTGGTGGTCTCGACCGGCAGCCGCAACCACGGCCGGTACACCCTCACCGATGCGGGCCGGGCCCTCGGACCGGCCTACACGGCCGTCCAGCAGTGGCACGACCGGCACACCGCCAAGAGCCCCGCCCCAGCCCAGGCCGCCAAGGTCCGCTCCCTCACCGTCCCGGCCGAAGGCGCGCAGAGCGTGCGCACCGCGGCGGCGCTGCGCCGCAGCCCGGTGCCGCCCTCCCTGTTCAGCCACGCCCCGCAGCCCCAGCCCCAGGTGCCGTACACCGTCACGGCCGCCTCCCACCCGGCCCGTGGCCGGTGAGCGCCGTGCTCCGCCGCAGACCTGCCCGCCGCCGGGCCGGGTCCGCGCGCTGCCTGGGCACTGCGGTGTCCGGCGCGCGGGCCCGGCCGCCGCCGACTCAACGAGGAACTCCCCCGGTGCCCTCCGCCACCCCTGTTCTCGTCCAGCCGCTGCGCCTGGCCGGGCCCGGCGACCGACGCCTGGTCACCGGCCCGCTGACCGCGGCCCACGGCTGGATCCCCACCCGCACCCCCGAAGGTGCAACCCGCTTCACCAGCCCGTGCCGCACGGCCACGCTCAGCATGGACGGTGGCGGCGGCTCCCCGGTCGCCTGGACCGTGCACGGCTACACCCGGCCCGGCGCCGAGCCCCTGTGGCGGGCCTCCTTCAGCTCCGGCACACCCGCCGAGATCACCGCCGCCTTCACCACCGTGCTCGCCGCCAACCTGCACTCCCGGCACTACGACCGCCAGCGCGGCACCCCGGCCTCCGTCCTCGCGGCCCGGGGCTGGGTACCCGACCGGGAGAGCCCCCGGGGATTCCACGACCAGCTCTCCCCGGACGGCTGGGCCCTCTACCGGCACCGCCTGGGCCACCAGCCGCACGAGGACGAGGTCGCCGGCCTGGTCCCGGCGACCTGGACCATGCTCGCCGGGACCCCGAAGTTCCCTTCCTGGCGCGCGGAGTTCACGGCCGGTGTGCCCTTCCCCCCGCTCGTGAGCGCGGCCCTGGCCTTCAGCGACCCGGGCCCCGTGCTCCGGCCCACCGGCGAGGTCCCGGCACGCCACCGAGCCTTCGTGACCGTGCTGCGGGATTCCTCCGGCGGCCGTTCACCGGGCCCGCCCCGCCTCGCGGAGGCGAGTGCGGCCCACCTTCCGCTCCCCCGGCCCGCGCCCGCCGCGCGGCGCCGCTGACCTTGGACTTCCGCCATGCCGAACCCCACCGACAAAGGGCGCGACTACCTGATCGCTCCCCGATGCCTCGCCGGCAACACCGGCACCGGCGACCCCGTACTGGCCCCCCTCGTGGACGCGGGCTGGAGGCTGCACCACGACGAGTTGGGCAACTTCTTCACCACCGCCCCCGACCTCACCGTCCGCGTCGGCTACCTGCCCGAGGGCAACCGCGGCGAGCTGTGGATGATCACCGGCCACGACGACGTCTTCGCCCCGCCCACCTGGCAGGTGCTCGTCGACCTGGCCGCCCCTCCCGAGATCGTCGCCGAACTGACCGGCGCGCTCGCCGCCGCCCACCGCGTCTCACCCGCGTCCGTACTCCACGACCCCACCGGCGGCTTCGCCCTCAGCAGCAGCCTCGTCGACGAGCACGGCTGGCGGCAGGAGGGCACGTCCGCGCTGACTGCCTTCCGCTCACCCGACGGGCTCACCACCCTGCACCGGCGCCGCGGACACCTGCGGGACTACGACGAGATGACCGGCGACCTGGAGCGCTGGACGTTCGTCGTGGGTCCTCCGGAACGCCAGTGGTACGCCGCCGCCACCTCGCACCTCCCCGACCGGTTCCTGGACGTGCTCGCCACCGCGATCACCGACCCGGCCCCGGTGCAGCGCTACCTGCGGCACCCCGAACTCGCCAAGCTCCCGGCCCAGGCCACCGCGACCCCGGTGGCACCGAGCCCACTGGAGGTCGCGCGCGTCCGCGCAGCCACCTCCCGCTCCCTCTCCGTCCCCCGCACCGCCCCGGCGCCGCAGGCGGGCGGCTCCGTGCTCGCCTACACCACCGCGACCCGGCCGACCGCTCCCCCGAAGCCCGCGCCCGCCGGCCGTGTCCGCTGATCCGCAACGAGGACCTGCTGTGCCCAACTCCCGTGAAGAACCCCGCGAATACCAGATCGCGCCCCGCTACCTGGCGCACCCGGAGGCGGACGGATCCGCAGCCGTCGAAGCGCTGGCGAACGCCGGCTGGGCCCGCAGCCACGACCGGGCGGGGAACACCTTCGTCACCGCCCCGGACCTCACCGCCCGCCTGGCGCACCGACCCGAGGCCGACGGCCCGGTGCTGTGGAAGATCAGCGCCGGGCCGGACGCCTTCGCGCCGCCCGAGTGGCTGGTCACCTTCGACCACCTGACCCCGCCCGAGGTCGTCGCCGACTTCACCGCCGCACTCGCCGACGCCTACGCCCGCGGCCTGGACGGCTACCTGGGCGGCAGCCGCAGCAGGGGCACCGAGACGGCCCTCGAACTGCTCGACCGGGGCTGGACGTTGGACCCCTCGACGCCGTTCCTCAGCTACCGGTCGCCCGACCGCCTCGTCCGGTTCCACTTCCGGGATAAACCGCTGCCGCACTCCGCCGAGATGGCCGGCGACACCGAGCGCCTGCTGGTCGAAGTCGGACCGGCGCGCTCCTGCTGGTACGCCACCGCCTCCTCCCACCTGCCCGACCACCTGCTGCGCTCGTTCACCGAAGCCGTCACCGACCCCGTCCCGGTCCGGCGGCCCATGCGGCGCATCGACCTGGAGCACCTGCCCGCCGCCGCCACCGCGACGCCCATCGCGCCCAGCCCGCTGGAGGCCGCGCGCATCAGCGCCGCCACCTCCCGCTCACCCTCCGCACCTTCCCCCAACCGAACACCACCCTCCGCGCCCGTCCCCCTCGGTGCGAGCGCCGCCCCGACTCCCCGAAGGAGCCCGCCTTGAGCAAGCCCTTGCACGGCCAGCCCCTCAGCCCCGCCGAGTCCGCCCTCCTGCGCTACCTCACGCAGGGCTACACCGTCGTCGGCCTCGCCCAGCGGCTGGGCACCCACGCCGCGACCGTGCACCGCCGCGCCGCCCGCGCCCGCCGGAAGCTGGGCGCCACCACCCTCGACCACGCCGTCCAGCTCTACGCCCAGCAGCAGACCACCCCCGCCCGCTCGCGCTGACCAAGCCCTTGGAGGACACCGTGTCCGATGCAACCGCTCGCGACCACGCCGACGCGATGATCGAGAAAGCCTGGGGCCGGTCGATCGCCGAACTCGAGGAAGCCGCGGTCCGACGCCCCGTCGAGGACCCCCTCCTGGTGGCCGCCATGCGCACCAGGATCCACCTCAACGTGGTCTCCAACTCGGTGACCGTGCACCAGGACCGCCTGCACGCCCTCACCCGGCCCGGCCGGGTGCCCGCCCACTACGACCTCGCCGCCCTCACGGACACCGCGAGCGCGCTGCGGACCGCCTACGCCGAGAGCTACACCGCGCTGACGACGCTGCGGCACCTGGTCGAAGCCCGCGAAGCCGTCAACCAGGACCTGGCCGCCGAACGCGTCCGGGCCGCCACCGCCCGCCCCGCGCTCTCCCGGCCGCTGGGCGCGGCGGCCGACCGGCCCGCCCCGCCGGCATCCGCCGTCCCCGTGCTGGGGGCGGCGAACCGCCGGTAGGACGGCGGTCAGTCCTCGGCCTGGTCGCGGTGGGTGCCGGGGTCAGTGGCGCCCACCGCGCGGGCCAGCTCCTCCAGCGTCAACTCGACCCGCCGGCCGTCCTGCAGGCGCTCGCGCACCATGTCCTCCTGCACGCGCTCGGCCCCACTCGTCGTGGGCACGGCCCACTGCCCGTCGCTGATCATGACGACGTCGCCCATCGTCCACGGCCTGCCCGCGCTGCGGAACTTGCGTTCCAGCGCCGCCATGTCGCGCCCTCTGCCGAACTCCACTGCCGCTCTCCCCCTCGGGCCCGTGTACGGCCCCGCGCCGTAACCCTGCTTCAGCACCGGCCGCCCCCGGTTGATTCCCGCCGATCCGCCCACGGCGAACCGAACTGATCCCGGAAACGACTACGTACATCGGCACACGGCATGTCAAAGTACCGGTGCGGCGGAAAACCGCAGGTCAACGAAGGGATCGAAACCCATGAGCGTGTCCACCCCCAACCTCCCCGCCCCGATCGTCCCCGGCCCCGAGAGCCGGTCCTGGCTCTCCACCGACCACTGCGCGGAGCCCGTGCTCGCGCTGCTCGTCGGCCTCGGCTGGCCGGTCGTCGACACCCCGGAGGCCAACGTCCACTGCACCAGCCCCGACGGGCGGCTGTACGTCGGCTGGCTGCCGGAGGACCCGGACGCCTGGGCGCGCGGCATCCTCTGGCGCGTCCAGGTCCGCCCCGCCGACGCCGAGCCCTGGACCCAGGAGTTCAGCCTCTCCACCCCCTCCGAGGCCGTCGCCGGGTTCCTCGCCGCCCTCATCACCGCCTCCACCCGCTGACCGCACGCACACCCGCCCAACTACCCCGAGGAGGAACCCCTTTGCCCTTCACCCGCACCATCAACTCCGCCCTCACCGACCCCCTGCCCGACGGCGAGACCCCCATCGCCGGACGCGCCGCCTACCAGGCCCGCCGCCGGCGCGGCCTGCCCTTCGTCCCCGTCCACACCGGCGGCGGCTGCTTCGCCCTCTCCCTCGCGCTCCCCGACGGGGAGGTCCTGGTCGCCGACGACGGGCAGATCGCCCACGACGCCGCCGACCACGGCGCCTGGCTCGCCTGCTTCTACGCCGCCCCGTCCTCGCCCTACGACGCCGACGAGGACGACATGACCGAGGTCTACCTCGGCGACGGCACCCTCTCCTTCGCGGACGACTGCACCGCCCTCGCCGACACGCTCGCCCGCTGGGTCGCCGCCCGCCGCGCCGACACCGGCTTCGTCCTCGCCTCCTGAACCCCGCTCGCCCGCCCGGGTGCCCGGCCGACGCCGGGCACTCGGCCCGGCCTGTCCTCCTCCCCGTCATCGCCAGCCAGGGCCAGGACCGGCCCGTCGAGAGGACCAGCGTGAAGACCTCCATCGACCCGAACCGCATCCCTGGCCCGGGCATACTCGCCATCGGCCTGTTCACCGCCTTCACCACCCACGACCACACCGTCCTCGCACTCAGCATCTGCACCGCCTCCAGCGGCTTGCTCCTCGCCGTCGACGACCTCCACGAACAGGACCTGCGCCGCGACCGGAAGGTCATCGCCCACCTCGCCAAACAGCCCGACGGCGCCCGCCCGTACCAGATCTGCCTCGCGCTGAACCTGTCCAAGGGCACCGTCGCGAAGTCGCTCACCCGTCTGCTCGACGACGGCATCGTCGTGCGCGTGTACGAGGGCAAGCCTGTGCCGCTGGTCTCCTACCGGCTGGCCGACTGAACCCGCCCCTCACCCCGGGCCTGACGGTCCGGGACCCACCGCCCGGCAAGGAGATACCCACGAACGCCCACCACTTCCACGACGTCGACTTCCACCCGGTCGTCGTCACCGCCGCCACCGAGCACCGCGCCAGCCGCCGCATGCTGGCCAACCCGCTGCTGCGCGTCGTCCGGGCCGACGAGGTCCGCCCCGGCGACCTGGTCGTCTCCGCCTTCGATCCCCACCGCCCCGGCCGGATGCCCCGCACCGACTACTTCGCCTCCGGCCCCTACCCGGCCGAGCCCACCGCCTTCAACCCCGCCTGCGGCTGCGGGGTGTGCACCCTCCCCGAGGTCCAGGGCCCCAACGGCACCGTCGTCCTCACCACCGGCTGGCCCTGGGACGCCTGCGACCCGTGGCCCGCCGACGAGCCCGTCCTCGTCCTCCCGCGCCTGCGCCTGTTCACCCGCACCCGACCGAACGGCACCCGATGACCACCCACCGCGCCCCGCTGACCAACCACCACGCCGACGGCTCGACCTGCCCGCCCGAACACAAGCACACCGTCACCGGCAAGCCCCTGCACCCCAACTGCCCCGGCCGTAACCACTCCCGCGCGGTCTGCACCTGCGGCGACTGGCAGTTCCAGTGCCCGGTCAAGGGCCAGGTGCTCGAACACCGCAGACGCCACCTCGCCACCCACGCCGAGCCCAGGCCCCAGGCCCCGGCCGCCCTGCGCGAGCTGCTCCGCCTCGACCTCCCGTGACCAGCAGCACCACTCCCGCCTGCCTTCCCCTTCCTGCTTGGAGGTCCGCTGTGCCCCACTACCTGACCGTCGAACAGCTCATCGGCGCCCTCCGGGGCCTCGACCCGAACCTTCGGGTCCGCCTCGCCGTCAACCCCGACTGGCCCTACGCCCACTACGTCAGCACCGACATCGCCGTCCACGACGGCATCGCCTACATCGGTGAGGACGGCCAGAACGGCTACCTGCCGCCCGCCGTCACCGAACACCTCGCCTGGGCCTGACCCGCCCCACCACCGTTCCCGAACCAAGGAGGACCGCATCACCTCTCGCCGCCACCCCGCCACCACCCACACGCTCGACTCCCTCGCCCTGCGGCCGATGCCGGCCGGAGTCCGCGGCGCGCTCGTCCGCAGCGCCCCCTCCGGCCCCGACCGCCCGATCGGCGTGCTGTGGCTGCCCGCCGACGCGCCTCGCCTCCCCCTGGGCAGCATCAGCCTGCAATGGGAGGAATCCCACCGCTCGGGCTGGGACGTCACCGCCCGCCTGAGCCTGGCCACCACCGAGGTCCACCTCGCCTCCTGGCACGCCGCCCCCGACGACTGGCCCAACCTCGTCCGCCCCACCCTCACCGAGGTCGCCGGCCTGTGCGGCGCCCTGGCCGTCGCCACCGCCGCCCTCAACCGCGCAGTCGGCCTCGCCTCCCCCGGGCCGCAGCTCGTCCTGGACGAGATGGGCGCCGACGCCACGCACGCCGCCCTGGTCGACGCCGTGAACACCCTCAGCCCGACCCACCCCGTCCGCCAGCTCTGGGAGCACCTGGATACCACCCTGGCCGCCGGTGGCGTCGAGTGCCTCCCGGCCCCCTGGGACGGCTGGGACGGCCTCCCCCACCAGTGCCAGGGCCACCCCATCGACGCCCAGCGGTGCGACTGCCTCGACCTGTAACCGGCGCCCACACCTCCGCACGACACGAGGCCGCCCCAGCCCACCGGCAGGGGCGGCCTCGACGCACGCCCACCCCTTCCGCCCCGCGTACCCTCGTAGGCGGAACCACCGAGGAGGAACACATGCCCGCCGACCAGGACGACCGGCCTTCCTGGGGCTACGCCGAGGTCGCCGCGCACCTGGGCATCAGCGTCGGCGCCGCCCGCAGCCGCAAGAGCCGAGGCGCGCTGCCCGCACCCGATGACACCACCATCCCCGACCGCCCGCGCTGGAAGCCCTCGACCTTCACCGGCTGGAAGCCGCGCGGCCAGGGCTACCGCAGCGACCTCGCCGACCGCACCACCGACGAGCAGCCCACCGGCTGACCCCTCGGACCCTACGCTCCCTTCATGAGCAACTCCCCGATGCCCTCCCCGCCGTTCCCGCCGCCCGACTCCGCCCTGCTGCGGGTCATCGTCCGCAACGCCGTCGAGGCCGTGCGCTCCGGCGAGGCCACCGTCGAGGAGGCCATCCTGCACGCCGCCGTCCACGGCTGGTACGAGGGCCACATCGCCGGTGAGGACACCTGCCCCGGCTGCGACTTCCGGGGAGAACTGCCCAAGTCGACCCGCCGCAGCTGACACCTGCTGCCCGGTCAGGAAGGACCACTCCGAGACCATGACCGACCTCCCCGCCCGCCCCCGGCCCTTCGCTGTGGCGGCCCCCGGCCTCCTCGCCGCTGCCGGTGGCATCACCGCGATCACCGCCGCCGTCTCCCACTCCTACACGTGGTGCGCCGTCGGCCTGGTCGTCCTCGGCGCAGCCGCCCTCGCCGCGTACCGCGCAGCCCGAGCCGCCGAAGTCCGCACCGACCAGCTCGTCCTTCAGCTGCGGCAGGACTCCACCCTCGACGAACACGCCCTGGCCGCCGGTCTCGGTCTGCGCCTGGCCGCCATCCGGCTCAGCCTCCACCGGCTCTCCCGAAACGACGACCTCCCCCAGACGGAATAACCTTCGGACGACAGGAACTGATCGCCCGAC
>NZ_JBHUWH010000072.1:0-6058 GCF_042670125.1 Kitasatospora sp. NPDC057198
GTGGACGCGTGGTGACGCGTACACCGGGCGCACCGGGAAGGGCACCGGGATCAGGCGCAGGTGAGGACGGGGTCCGCCCAGTCCGCGTGGTCGTAGGTGTTGCCGTCGCCCGCGTCGGTGACCTGGAGGGTCAGCTCGTGGGCGCCGGTGAGCGGGGCGGTCAGGCGGACCGGGGCGTCGCCGCCGATCGCGGTGCCGCTGTGGGCGACCGCCACGCCGTCGGCCAGGACGGTGAAGTCGACGGTGCCGTGTCGGCCGACCTCGTCGTCCACGCCCACGTCGGTGGTCAGCGAAGTGCAGGTGCCACCGAGGTAGTAGGTGACGGTGGAGGGGGCGTGCACACCCAGGCCCTTGGCGTAGGCCGTGCCGCCGATGCTGATCGGGCGGCCGTCACCGGCGGCGTACTCGCCGTTGCTGGTGTCCTTCTCGACCGGGCCCCAGGCGTTGGTGCTGCCGCTCCACGCCAGGTCGGACAGCGCGTGCTCGCCGGCCTTCGGGCCGTCGCCGCAGGCCAGGCGGGCGTCGGCCCAGTCGGCGTGGACGTGGTGGGCGGAGCCGGGGGAGGTGGCGGTCAGACGCAGGTTCTCACCGTCCGTCAGGTCGGCGCTCAGCTTCAGCGGGCCCTGTCCGGCGGTGCGCGGGCCGCTGTCGGCGACCACCGTGCTGTCGCGGTAGATCCGGAAGGTGGCCGCGCTGTCGTCGCCGGCCGCGGTCTCGTCGTCGACGCCGACGCTCACCGTCAGGTTCTTGCAGGTGCGGCCGAGGTAGTAGGTGATGTCCGAGCCGGTGCTGGTGCCCAGGCCCTTCGGGTAGGTGGTGCCGTTCAGCGAGAGGGCGCGGCCGTCACCGGAGGCGCCACCGCCGTTGCTGTGGTCCCGCTCGACCGGGCCGGTGGCGTTCTGCGCCTTGCTCCAGGCCCGGTCGGAGAGCTGGTAGGCACCGGCCGGCAGGTCGGTGGCCTCGCTCGGGGTGAGGCGGAACATCGCGGTGCCGTGCGGAGGCACCTGTGCGGAGACCGCGCCGTCGCGGACGGTGGTGGAGCGGTGCGACCACAGGTCCTTGAGGGTGTACGAGCGGGCGCCGCCGATCCCGGCCGCCTGCGCGGTGGTGGCGACGGTCTGCGCGGTGTCGGTCTCGTTGGTCAGCGTGACGGCGCGCGAGCCGTCGGCGAGCGGCTTGCTCATCACGACCAGCCCGCCCGCGGAGGAGATCACCGTGCCCTGCCGGCCCAGCGGGTCCTGGTCGACGGCGATGACGTCCTTGTTGGTGAGGATCTCCATGGTCGCCGGGGTGGCGGTGCGCAGGTCCGAGCCGATCAGCAGCGGGGAGGCCATCTCGGCCCACAGGCTGAAGTGGGTGCGGTACTCGGTGTCGGTCATGCCGCCGTTGCCGACCTCCAGCATGTCCGGGTCGTTCCAGGCGCCGGGCTGGGCGTACGGGGCGAGGGCCTGGTTGGCGTGCGCGATGCCGAGCATGCTGTTCCAGGAGTCGGAGATGTCGCCGGTGGTGCGCCACGAGTTGCCCACGTCCCGGGCCCAGGTCTGCGGCTGGCTGGAGCCCCATTCGCAGATCGAGTAGAGGATGTCGCGCCCGGTGTTCTTCAGCGCGTCGCCCATCGCCCTGTAGCGCTGCTGCGCGTCGACGCCCTGGTTGTTGCAGTTGTCGTACTTGAGGTAGTCGACGCCCCAGGACGCCCACAGGTTCGCGTCCTGCTGCTCGTGGCCCAGGCCGCCGGGAAAGCCCTTGGTGTCGCAGGTCTTGGTGCCCGCGCTGGAGTACAGGCCGAACTTGAGATCCTTGGAGTGGACGTAGTCGGCGACCGCCTTGATGCCGTGCGGGAAGCGCACCGGGTCGGGCACCAGGTTTCCGGAGGCGTCGCGCTGCGGCAGTGCCCAGCAGTCGTCCAGGTTGACGTAGGTGTAGCCGGCGTCCTTCAGGCCCTTGCTGACGAACAGGTCGGCGATGCCCTTGACCATGTCCTCGTTGAACTCGGCCCGGCAGTGGGTCGAGTTCCAGTTGTTGAAGCCCATCTGCGGGGTGCGGGCCAGCGTGTTCTGCAGGGCCTGGGCGGACGGGGCGGCGGCCACCCCGACGGCCGTGACCCCCAGGGTGGCGAGGGCGCCACCGCCGAACAGCAGGGCCAGCGAGCCCAGCGAGGCGGTGAGGCGTGGTGCGAGTCTGTGCGGTATGAGCGCCATGCGGGCCTCCAGCGGTCGGGACTGTTGCACAGGAGTGAACCGAAATGAACGAAAGCAAACACATGACAGCGGTGTGATGGGCGGCTGTCAAGGGGTTGCGCAGGGCGAGCGTGTCGATCGGGGTGGCCAGAAATCCCCTTGATTGCGGGCAAAGTGACGCTCATGTGCAAGAGGGGCGGTGCGTCTGTGGTCGCGGCGGAAATGTTCATCTCTGTGCGCTTGGCCGGACTGCTCGGCGGAGCCGTTACCGCAGGTCAACGCCGGGGTACGCTGCTGCCGACCGATCGGGCGCGGCGAGGAGGCGGGACCATGGCGGACCAGGGGATGCTGGCGCCGCAGCGGCGCGCGCTGATCGTCGAATCGGCCAAGCGTCACGGCGCGGTCCGGGTGGTGGACCTGGCTGCCGAGCTGGGTGTCTCCGGGATGACCGTGCGGCGCGACCTGGACGCGCTCGCCCGCGAGGGCGTGTTGGAGAAGGTGCACGGCGGGGCGGTGCCGGCCGGGGTGCGGGGCCAGGAGCCCGGGTTCGAGGCGAAGACCGGCCTGGAGTCGGCCGCGAAGGCCGCCATCGCGGACGCCGCCGCGGCGCTGGTGCGGCCGGGCAGCGTGGTCGCACTCTCCGGCGGGACGACCACGCACGCGGTGGCCTCCCGGCTGCTGGAGGTGCCCGACCTGACGGTGGTCACCAACTCGATGGCGGTGGCCCGGGTGCTGGAGGAGGCATCCTGCCACCGGGCCGGTGCGCCGGTGCTGGTGCTCACCGGTGGCACGCCCACTCGCTCCGCCGCCCTGGTGGGACCGGTCGCGGACCGGATGCTCGCCTCCGTCCACGTCGACCTGCTGATCCTCGGCGTGCACGGGGTCAGTGAGCGGGCCGGGCTGACCACGCCCAACATGGCCGAGGCGCAGACCAACCGGGCGCTGATCACCGCCGCCTCGCGGCTGGCCGTGGTCGCCGACCACAGCAAGTGGGGCGTGGTCGGGCTGAGCGGCTTCGCCCGTCTCGACGAGGTCGACTGCTACGTCACCGACGCCGGACTTCCCGACCGGGCCCGGGAGCTGCTGGAGGGCCAGGTCGGCGAGCTCGTGGTGGCTGAAGGCCCCCGCCGCCTTACCTGACGGCCCGCTCCGACCCGGCACCCCGTTCGACGGCCCGGCCTGATCCGGCGCCCTGCTTGCCGTGCTGCCTGCGCCCGGTGCCACCTGTACCCGGTGCTGTCTGTGCCCGGTGCTGACGCCCGGTCAGGCCGGGGGTCCGGGGCGGGTGTTGCGCGCCGGGCGGACCGCCGATCTCCCGGAGATCACGGCGAGGTCTCGATCCGGCCACCTCTCCGGAATCCTTTGACGCGTCTGTTCATTTCGCTGTTCTATTGCGGTCGATCGTGTGAAAGAAAGTGCGATCCAGTGGCGAGGCGAGGTGGCTGCGGCCACCGGATCCGCCCCTCCCCGGCATCGCCTCCCTCCGCCCTTCCCCGGCCGCCCCGTCGTGTGGGCCGACGGCCGCCCCCGCAAGGAGATCCACATGCGCATCGCTTACCGCCGTCGCCGTTCCGCAGCAGCAGCCGCGGCGGCCCTCGCCCTGGCCACCGTGCTCGGCGCGGCCGGCTGCTCGACCGGCAAGTCCGACTCCGGCACGGCCGGCGGCGGCGAGGTCGCCAAGGTGGACGGGAAGATCTCGATCACCTACCTGCAGAAGCAGGGCGACCAGGAGTACTTCGTCGGCGAGGCGGCCGGCGCCAAGGCCAAGGCCGCCGAACTGGGCATCGACCTGAAGGTCGTCAACCTCGGCAGCGACGCCAACAAGACGGTCTCCGAGGTGCAGTCCGCACTCGCCCAGAAGTCCAACGGCCTGATCGTGGTCGTCCCCGACCCGGCGGTCGGCCCGCAGGTGGTGCAGCTGGCCAAGGATGCCAAGGTCGCGCTGCTCACCTCGGACGACCAGATCTGCGCCAACGGCCCCGACCCGGCGTCCTGCCCGAAGGAGCAGCTGGTGCCGCGGATCGGCTTCTCCGGGCAGCAGATGGGCGGCGAGGTCGGCAAGCGCGCCGCCGAGGAGTTCAAGAAGGCCGGCTGGAGCGCGGCCGACACCCGCACCATCGGTGCCTGGAAGCAGGACGTCACGGTCTGCGGCGACCGGGTCAAGGCCGCCCAGCAGGCGTTCGCCGACGGCAGCGGCGCGGACGTGAAGAACATCGACGTCGCCACCGACAACACCCCCACCGGCGCCCAGGACAAGGTCGCCGCCACCGTCACCGCCAACCCGGGCGTCAAGCACTGGGTGGTGTGGGGCTGCAACGACGAGAACGTGCAGGGCGGCGTCACCGCGCTGGCCAACGCCGGCTTCAAGGCCGAGGACGTGGCCGGCGTCGGCCTCGGCGCCTACCTGGCCTGCAAGGACTGGAAGAGCGGGCAGCCCAGCGGCATGAAGGCCGCGCTGTTCATCAACGGCAAGGACGTTGGCGCACTGGCCGTCCAGACCGTGTACGACAAGCTCAAGAACGGCAAGGAGTTCCCCGCCGAGGCGTTCGCGCCGACCCGGATGGTGGACGCCGCCGACTGGCAGGACGCCGGCGTCAGCTGCGGCTGACCCGCCCGAGCCGCCCCCGGCCCGGTGCCCGACTGCCCCCGCCGGGCCGGGGGCCCACCCTCCCTCGCTCCCCTTCCTTCTCCTGCGCGCTTCTCCTGCGCGCTTCTCCTGCGCGCCGCGCTCTCCGCCCGTCCGCCCGTCCGCCCGTCCGCTCCGAGGTGACCCGCCATGACCACCCCACCCGACCACTCCCCGCCACCGCTCCCGCCCGGCACGGCCGGCGTCGTCGCCGTCGGCAAGCGCTTCGGCGCCGTCCGGGCGCTCGGCGGCGTCACCCTCGACTTCCCCGGAGGGCAGGTCACCGCGCTGATGGGCGAGAACGGGGCGGGCAAGTCCACCCTGCTGAAGATCCTCACCGGCGACCACCTGCCCACCGAGGGCCACCTGCACCTGGACGGCCACCGCCTCGACCTGCGCTCCCCGGCCGACGCCCGGGCCGCCGGGATCCGGATCATCCCGCAGGAACCGGAGATCATCCCGCACGTCACCGTCGCCGAGAACGTCTACGCGGGCTCGCTGCCGCGCCGGGCCGGCCGCCGCCTGGACCGGGCCGAGCTGCGCCGCCGCATCCTGGCCGACCTGGAGCGCCTGGGCTTCGCGGGCGTCCTCGACCCCGACCTGCTCGGCTCGCAACTCACCCCCGCGCAGCGCCAGTTGGTGGAGATCCTGCGGGCGCTGACCGGCGAGGCGAAGGTCATCGCGTTCGACGAGCCGACCTCCTCGCTCTCCGAGCAGGAGGTGGAGGCGCTGTTCGCCCTCATCCGGCGCCTGCGCGCCGACGGGGTCGCCGTCGTCTACGTCTCGCACCGGATGCAGGAGATCTTCCAACTGGCCGACCGGATCGCGGTGCTGCGCGACGGCGAGCTGGCCGGTGTCCAGGACGCCGCCGCCACGAACGAGGGCGAGCTGGTGCGGCTGATGGTCGGCCGCGACCTGTCCGCGATGTTCACCCGCGAACGGGTGGCCACCGACCGGGTCGTGCTCGACGTCCGGAACCTGAGCACCGACGACGTGCACGGCATCGACCTGCGGGTGCACGCCGGGGAGGTGGTCGGCCTGGCCGGGCTGATCGGCGCCGGGCGCTCGGAGCTGGCCCTGGCGCTGGCCGGTGACCTGCCGATCCGCTCCGGCACCGCCACCCTCAACGGCGAACCGCTGGGCGGCAGCCCCGGCGCCGCGATCCGGGCCGGACTCGGCCTGGCCCCCGAGGAGCGCAAGGCGCAGGCGCTGTTCCTGCACCGCTCGATCCGCGACAACACCTCGGTGGCCGTGC
>NZ_JBHUWH010000072.1:6157-24221 GCF_042670125.1 Kitasatospora sp. NPDC057198
GCGCAGGAGTACACCGAGCGGCTGCGGGTGCGCACCCCCTCGATCGAGCACGAGGTGCGCAAGCTCTCCGGCGGCAACCAGCAGAAGGTCGTCCTGGCCCGCTGGCTGGCCCGCAGACCCGAGGTGCTGATCCTCGACGAGCCGACCCGCGGCATCGACGTCGGCGCCAAGGCCGAGATCTACCGGATCGTCGCCGACCTCGCCGAACAGGGCGTCGCCCTGCTGGTGATCTCCTCCGAACTGCCCGAACTGCTCGGCCTGGCCGACCGCATCGTCGTCATGCAGGGCGGCCGGATCACCGGCGAACTCGACCGCGCCCAGGCCACCGAGGAAGCCGTCCTGCACCTCGCCATGGCCGACGACCTCACGCCCCGCACCCCCTCCCCTGGAGCCACCTCATGACCGCCCTGACCAGCCCGCCCGCCCGGCCCGAGGCCGCCCGGGGCTCCGCCCTCCCCTCGCTGATCGCCCGGCTCGGCGCGCAGCACCTCAGCCTGATCGGCGCCCTGGCCGTGGTGCTCGCCGTGTTCGGGACGCTCAACGACAACTACCTGAGCCTGGACAACCTCCAGGTGATCGCCGAGGCCGCCACCATCACCGGCCTGCTGGCCGTCGTGCAGACCGTGGTCATCATCTGCGGCGGCCTGGACATCTCGGTCGGCTCCCAGGCCGGCGTCGCCTCCGTGGTCTCCGCGATGGCCTTCACCTCCGCGGGCTCCAACGCCTACGCGGGCATCGCCGCCGCCGTCGCCGTCGGCCTGCTGATCGGCCTGCTCAACGGCGCGGTCATCGTGCACGGCCGGGTCAACCCCACCATCGCCACCCTGGCCGGACTCGCCGCCTACAAGGGCCTGGCCCAGCTGATCTCCGACGGCCGCGCCCAGGGCTACGTGCTGGGCGACCCGGTGTTCGTCTTCCTCGGCCGCGGCAGGATCGCCGGGCTGCCCGTCATGGTCTGGCTGCTGGTCGTGGTCGCGCTCGCCGTGCACGTCCTGCTGGCCCGCACCGACCTGGGCCGCAACCTCTACGCGATCGGCGGCAACGACACCGCCGCCCGCCTCGCCGGCATCAACATCAACAAGTACCTGATCGCCGTCTACGGCCTGATCGGCATCGTCGCCGCCCTCGCCGGCGTCCTGCTCACCGCCCGCACCGGCTCCGGCCAGCCCACCTCCGGCAGCGAGGGCCTCGAGCTCAAGGCCATCACCGCCGCCGCCCTCGGCGGCTGCGCCCTCAAGGGCGGCAAGGGCGGCATCGGCGGCACCCTGCTCGCCGTCGCCCTGCTCGGCTGCCTGGAGAACGGCCTCACCGTCCAGGGCATCAACTCCTTCTGGCAGAACGTCGCCCAGGGCGCCCTGCTCGTCGTCGCCGTCGTCGTCCAGCAGCGCCGCAGCGGCGAACGCGCCATCGGCCTGCCCGCCTGACCCCCGTCCCCCACCACCAGCGCACCACCCAGGAACTCCGCCGGACCGGCCTCTCGGCGCCACCGCAACGACGCGGAACGGCGTGGCCGGAGCCCGGCGGAACGGGCGGCGACGACCGCGGAGGGTCGGTTCCGCCGCCCACTCCGCACCGGTGGCGTCCCTGCTGAGCCGGGGCCGCCACCGGCCCGGACCCCCGAGCGCCCGCCTCCGGCACCCCGCCGCCCGGAGCGGCCCGCCCCACCCGGATGCCGGGGCCGGGGCGGGCTCCCAGAATGAAGGGGTGAGCGAGACCGGGAGACCGCGGGGGCCCAGGATGCCGCGCAGCCTCGCCGCCCGGGTGTTCTTGCTGCAACTGGTCGTCATCGCGGTGCTGGTCGCCGCCGCCCTGGCCGCCCTGGTGGTGCAGGCCCGGCAGCGCACCACCCAGGAGGCGTACGACCGCTCGATGTCGGTCGCCGAATCCTTCGCCCACGCGCCCGGCACGCTCGCCGCGATGGAGTCCGCCGACCCCAGCGCCGTGCTGCAGCCCGCCGCCGAACAGACCCGGACCAGGGCCGACGTGGCGTACATCGTGGCCTTCGCCCCCGACGGCACCCGCTGGTCGCACCCCGACCCCGCCCTGATCGGCGGCCACGTCTCCGGGAACTTCGCCCCCGCCCTCGCCGGCGAACCCTTCCAGGAGACCTTCGACAGCACCCTGTTCGGGCGCGCCGTCGACACCACCGTCCCGGTCTTCGACCCCGGCGGGAAGGTCGCCGGTCTGGTCTCCGTCGGCATCCAGGTACGCAGCGTCCAGGAGCACCTGCAGGCGCAACTGCCCGTCCTGTTCGCCGCCGCTGGGACCGCCCTCGCCCTTGCCGCCGCCGGGTCCGCGCTGGTCAACCGACGGCTGCGGCGGCAGACCCACGGCCTCGGACCGGCCGAGATGACCCGGATGTACGAGCACCACGACGCCGTGCTGCACGCGGTGCGCGAAGGCGTCGTCATCACCGGGGACGGCCGCCTCCAGCTCGCCAACGACGAGGCCCGCCGCCTGCTCGACCTGCCCGCCGACCCCGGCACCGCACTCCCGCTGGACGCGCTCGCCCTGCCGCCCGCCCTCGCCGACCTGCTCGCCACCGGCCGCCCGGCCACCGACGAGGTCCACCCCGTCGGTGAACGGCTGCTCGCCGTCAATCAGCGCCCGGTGGAACGCTCCGGCCGTACCCAGGGCGCCGTCGCCACCCTGCGAGACACCACCGAACTGCGGGCCCTGGCCGGCCGCGCCGAGACCGCGCACCGCCGCCTCGACCTGCTGTACGCCGCCGGACTGCGGATCGGCACCACCCTCGACGTCACCCGCACCGCCGAGGAACTCGCCCGAGCGGCCGTTCCCGCCTTCGCCGACTACGCCACCGTCGAACTGCTCGAACCCGTGCTGGCGGGCGCGGAACCCGAACCCGGCAGCACCGCGGTCCGCCGCACCGCCCGCACCGGTGTTCGCGAGGACTTCCCGCTGTACCCGCTCGGTCACCCCGTCGGCACCGCCCCCGCGTCCACCATCCCCACCGACCTCGCCGCCGGGCGCGCCCTGCGCATCGACCTCGCCGCCACCGACGACTGGTGCGCCGACCCGGCCCACGCCCGCGAACTGCTCGACTTCGGCCTGCACAGCGTCGTCTCCATCCCGCTCCAGGCCCGCGACCTGGTCCTCGGCGTGGCCAACTTCTGGCGCGCCCAGCAGCCGCCGTTCACCGACGACGACCTCGCCTTCGCCGAGGAACTCGCCCTGCGCGCCGCCGTCAGCCTCGACAACGCCCGCCGCTACACCCGCGAGCACGCCACCGCCACCGCCCTGCAGCGCAGCCTGCTGCCCGGCGAACTCCCCGCGCACCGCGCCGTCGACACCGCCTGGCGTTACCGGGCCGCCGAAGCGGGCGTCGGCGGCGACTGGTTCGACGCCATCCCGCTCTCCGGCGCCCGGGTCGCCCTGGTGGTCGGCGACGTGGTCGGGCACGGCGTCGGGGCCGCGGCCGCGATGGGGCGGCTGCGCACCGCCGTCCACAACTTCTCCGCGCTCGACCTCGACCCCGACGAACTCCTCGCCCGGCTCGACGAGTTCGTCACCCGCCTGGACCCCGGCGCGGACGGCGGCGCGGTCACCGGCGCGACCTGCCTGTACGCCGTCTACGACCCCGCCACCGGCCACTGCGCGATGGCCTCGGCCGGCCACCCCCCGCCCGCCCTGCTGCACCCCGACGGCACCGTGCACGTCCCCGACCTGCCGCTCTCCCCGCCGCTGGGCACCGGCGAGGCGCTGCCCGCCGAGACGATCGGCCTGCACCTCGACGAGGGCACCCTGCTGGTGCTGTTCACCGACGGCCTGCTCCAGCCGCGCCGCCTCGACCCCGACGACGCCTACACCCTGCTCGCCGGCGCCCTGGCCGGCTCCGACCGCACCCCCGAGGGCGTCTGCGCCGCCGTCCTGGACGCCCTGCCGCCCGACCACCCCGACGACGACGTCGCGCTGCTCGTCGCCCGCGCCCGCCGCCTCGACCCCGGCCGGATCGCCGAGTGGCGCCTGGAGCGCGACCCCGCCACCGTCTCCCGGGTCCGCGCCGACGTTACCGCGACCCTGGAGCGCTGGGACCTGGCGCACAAGGTCTTCACCACCGAGCTGATCATCAGCGAACTCGTCACCAACACCATCCGCTACGGCACCGACCCGGTCCGGCTGCGCCTGCTCTGCGACGACCGCCACCTGATCTGCGAGGTCGCCGACGGCAGCAGCACCTCCCCGCACCTGCGCCGGGCCGCCGACACCGACGAGGGCGGCCGCGGCCTCTACCTGGTGGCCCGGTTCTGCGAGCGCTGGGGAACCCGTTACCTGGACCGCGGCAAGATCATCTGGGTCGAGCAGGACCTCGCCGAGGAGCCGCCCGCCGCCGAACCGGACGCCGACGCGCTGCTCGACCAGTGGGACGACCTGTAGCCGGGGCGTCAGTCCTCGGCGGACAGCTCGACGGCCCGGCCGGAGAACGCGGACAGCCGGGCGGCGGCGACGATCCGGGCGGCCATCACACCGTCGCGGGCGGTGACGGGGGCCGGGCGTCCGGTGCGGACGGCCGTGGTGAAGGCCCGTAGCCCGGCGACCGTCGGGTCGTCGTCGGCCCAGGGAGACGGTCGCCGCGCGTCGGCGGGGCCGACCGGAGCCGACGCGTGCTGCCAAACCTCGCCCCGGGGGCCGGACAGCCGGGCGGTGGTGCCGACGGTGGTGCCCGGCAGGACCCAGCGGCCCCGGACCAGGCTGACCGTTCCTGAGGCGTGGGTGAGCACCACCGTGGCAGCGACGGGCGGGCCCTGGACCTCCGCTTGGAGCTGCGCGAACACCCGGACCACCTCGCCGGCCAGCGAACGGGCCAGGTCGAAGTCGTGCACCGACAACTCGGCGAGGACGCGCCCGTCGCCACCTGCCCCGGCGGCTGACCGGTGCGAACGGTCCGGGCGGGCAGCCGTCCGGCCGAACTCCAGCACGGCCGTCGGCCCGAACTCCGCCGTCCCGTCCGCGAGCGCCCGGCGCAGCGACGCGTGAGTCGCCCCCCAGCGCTCGAACCCGGCCGGGAACAGGTGCACACCCGCCGCTTCCGCCGCGTCCGCGGCTTGCCGCGCCTCGGTCGGATCGGCGGCAGACGGCAGCTCGCACACGGTGTCGCAGCCGGTCCTGGCCGCGGCCAGGACGAAGGCGTGTCGACTGTGCGCGGGCGTGCAGACGTCGACGAGTGCGCTGTGGCTGAGCAGTCGTCGCAGCGACACCGCCGCAGTGACGTGATAAGGGGCGTGCTCCGCGGCAAGGCGGTGGTGGCGGCCGTCGGGGGAGTAGACCCGGACCCGGGCTCCCAGGGCCAGCCAGGCGGCCAGGCGGGTGCGGGCCGCCGTTCCGGAGCCGATCAGGCCCACGTCGAGATCGGGCACGCTGCTCCTCGTTGCTTCGGGCGTCTTGGGAAGGGGCGGGCCCGGGAACCTGTGGCCTGACGGACCGATGACCGCTCGGTGTGGCCGTGCCCGGGACCGCCCGGTCGGTGGGTGCGTGCGGGTCGGTGTCCTCGATCACAGAGCCGCACGCCGGTGCCGCGTCAGGCGCTGGGGCCCAGGACGCGGATCTCGGCGGCGCCGGTCCAGGCGCCGCGGTTGCCGGCTTCGGTGAGGGCGCAGGCGGACCCAGCGGGCGGTGGTGGCGGGGAAGGTGACGGCCTTCGGTTTGGCGTCGTCGGCCCAGGTGCCGGAGGCGACGGGGCTGCTCCAGGTGGTGCCGTCGGAGCTGGTGGCGATCTCGTCACTGCCGATCCGGCCGTTGCCGCCGTCGGGGCGGGGCAGGTAGGTGAGGCCGGTGGCGGTGCGGGCGGTGCCGAGGTCGAAGCGGATGTCGTGCGGGAACGGGTCGGGCCGGGGTTCCAGCGGGTGTGCCACATGGTGGTGGGTGCGTCGTCGAGCACGTTGCCGGGCGGATGGGTGCCGTTGGCGGGTCCACGGCGAGATGACGATGATCGGGACGCGGAAGCCCAGGCTCGTCTGCTTGCCGCCCGGGATCTCGCCGCTGGTGGTGACGGTGGACAGCCCGTTGCTGTCGGAGGTCGGCGGCATCGGCGGCGGGACGTGGTCGAAGAAGCCGCCGTTCTCGTCGTACTCGAGCAGGAAGGCGGTGTTGGACCAGACGTCGGGGTGGGCGGCGAGCTGCTTGAGCAGCCGGGCGGTGGGGTCGGTGCCGACCGTGGGGCGGTAGTTGGCGTGCTCGGACTGGATGGCCGGGGCGACGATCCAACTGACCTGCGGGAGAGTGCTGTTGGCCAGGTTGTTGCCGAACGCGGCGACCAGGCCGGGCACGGTGGCGAGGTCGCGGTCGTACAGCGGCCGGTCGGCCTTGGCGTTCTTGAAGCCGGCGAACCAGGCGAGTGCGTTGTCGTTGAAGTTGTCGCTCTGCTGGTAGACCTTCCAGGAGATCCCGGCGTTCCGCAGGCGCTCGGCGTAGGTGGTCCAGGTGAAGCCCGCCGAGGGCTCCGAGTTGTCCATGATCGCGCTCTGGCCGACCGGGCCGCCGTTGCTGCCGGTGAAGACGTGCAGGCGGTTGGGGTTGGTCTGGGTCAGCGTGGACTGGAAGTAGTGGTCGCAGAGGGTGAACGCGTTCGCCGGCCCGTAGTAGAAGTCCAGGTCCTTGCGGGCGAAGCGGCCCATGTCGATGGCGGGGGTGCGGCCGGAGCTCCAGGAGTCGAACTTGCCGCCGTTGTAGGTCCCGAGGTCGGTGGACCAGTCCATGGTTGCTGCGCCCGCACAGATCGAGTTTGTGGTGGCGGTGTTCATCCGGAACGGCAGGATGTGCCCGTCCGGGTTGGTCGAGTTGGGCTGGTGCCGGACCGGCTTGCCGCCGGGCAGGGCGACGGCGTTGCGGTCGCCGAAGCCGCGTACGCCGTTCAGGGTGCCGAAGTAGTGCTCGAAGGCCCGGTTCTCCTGCATGAAGATCACGATGTGTTTGATGTTCGAGAGGGTGCCGGACCCGGCGGCGCCGAGGAAGGGACGCCGACTCGGGGGGCGATCCTGCTCGTCTGACATGGGGACTCCTGGCAGGGAGAAGGCCCGGGAAGGCGGGTGGGCGCGGTTCCGGACCGCAGGGGGAGTGGGGGGCAACGGCCCCGGTGGGGCCCAGGGAGTCAGCTGCCGGTCTGCTCGTCGAGGAGCACCGGCCGATGGGGGCGACTGCCCCGAGCCCCGGACGCTAACAGTCCGGCCGAAGTGCTTTCAATACCCTTGGGGCGCTTTACTGCCATAAAATCAGAAGGTTTTCATAGAAATAGTGCAAGTTCCGAAAGGCTGCCTGCGCGGCTCGACCCGGTGGAGCCGCGGACGGTCAGCATTGGAGCCGGGGCGGCCCTTCCGGCCGTGCGCGGATCCGCGCCGGACAGCACCGCGGCCAGGGCCCCGACGGCGACCGCCCCCAGCTCGGCGGACGGTACGGCGAGCGTGCTGAGCGTCGGAACGAGATGGTCGGCGGCCGGGCAGTCGCCGCCCGCCAGCACCGACACCTCGCCCGGGACGTCCAGTCCCAGCCGGGCGGCCGTGCCCAGCACCCCCACCGCCTGTGCGAACGAGGCCGTCAGCACCGCGCTCGGCGCCGTGCGGGAGCGGCGTAGCTCCGCCAGCCCGTCGGCACCACCGCGCTCGTCCGCCCGCTGCAGGGTGACGACGGGTTCCGGCAGGCCCAGTTCGCGGCAACGCCTCACGAAGGCATCCGGCCCTGCTCCACCGCGTCGCGCCGGCCTGCCGATCAGGCCCAGGCGGCGGTGGCCCAGTCCGGCGAGGAAGTCCACCGCACCCCGGGCGACCTCGGTGGCGCGGTCCGGAACGTCCGTCCAGCCCGGATGTCCGTACTCTCCCAGGACGACGCCGGGCAGCCGTCCGAAGCCGAGTGCCTCCGCCGCACCCGCGGCCCCCGGGCCGACGAGGACACCGTCGACCAGGTCGGGGTCGACGAGCGCCGCAGAGCCGTGTGCCGGCGGATCGTCGCCCGCGTCCTCGACCACCAGTGCGGCGAGGCCGAGCAGGGCCGCGCGGCGGGTGGCCCCGCCGACGGCCGCCGCCCAGTCGGGATCGGACAGTGACGGCCCCACCAGCGCGACCGCCCCGGTGCGCCCGGTGGCGAGCAGCCGCGCCGGTCCGTGCGGTCGGTAGCCCAGCCGCCGGGCGGCCTCCCGGATCCGGGTTCGGGTCCGCTCTCCGACCCGGGTGCCGGGAGCGTCGCCGAGCACCTTGGACGCCGTCGACTTGGAGACGCCCGCGGCGGCCGCCACGTCCTCCAGGCGGGGGCGGGGGAGCGCATCGAGCATGGCGGTCCTCTCCTCGTACGGTCGCACTGTGAGCCATTATCGTATAACGGATACGATTGCCTGGAGGTAGTGGCAGGCGTCGGCCGGTGGGGGGCACGCGGCCGCCCCGTCGCGCACGGTCGGATCCGGGGCGGCGGGGGACGGTGGGGATCCGCGTTTCCCGGGGTTCCGGAGAAGGCGGCCGTCGGGGCCCGGTGTCGCGGGCCGCGTACCGGAGGGTGGGTGCGATCGCCTACGGTGTGGGCATGAACAGCTGGGCGAAGTCGCTGCCGGTGGCCAAGAGCAAGGCCGACCTGGCCTACGAGAGCCTGCACCGGGCGATTGCCGAGGGTGACCTGAAGCCGGGCGAGCGGGTCAACATGGACGAGCTGTCCCGGGCGCTGGGTGTCAGCAAGATCCCGGTCCGGGAGGCGGTCAAGCGGCTGGAGGCGGACGGACTGCTGGTGTCCCGGCCGCACGCCGGAGTCACGGTGGCCGCCGTGGACGTCGCCGAGATGCGCGGGGTGTTCCTGGCCCGCGAGGCGATCGAGGCGTTGGTGGCCGAACTCGCGGCCGCCCGGATCACCGAGGAGCGGCTCACCGCGGTGGAGGCGGTCCAGGCGGACATGCGGGCCGCGCTGGCGAACGGCGAGTTGACCGCGATGGCGGAGCTCAACTCCCGATTCCACGGCCTGCTCGCCGAGGCGGCGGGCTACCGGGTGCTGGCCGAGCTGACCGACCAGCTGCTGCTGACGGTGCGCCGCTACCGGGTCACCGCGCCGCTGGACGCCACCAGCTGGGAGACGGTCGCCGCCGAGCACGAGGCGCTGCTGGTGGCGGTGCGCGCGCGCGACCCGCGAGCCGCGGCGGACGCCGCCCGACTGCACATGCGTTCCCAGGCTGACCAGGAGCCGACGGTGTAGGGCCGTTCTTCCTGGCCCGGGGGAGGAGCGGCGCGGTGGGTGGTGGCGATCGCCTTGGGCGCCGGGGCGATGCGCTCTGCGTCGCGCGGAGCCTCTCGCAGCCCTTCCTGCTGCCAGAGCGTGTCCGGGTGGTTGCGAGGGGTTCGTTGAGCCTTGGACAAAGCATGGAATATCGCATACGATTGACGGATGGGTGAGAACAGCTGGGCCAATCCGCTACCCGCGGTGAAGAGCAAGGCCGACCTGGCCTACGAGAGCCTGCACCGGGCGATCGCCGAGGGTGACCTGAAGCCGGGCGAGCGGGTCAACATGGACGAGCTGTCCCGGGCGCTGGGTGTCAGCAAGATCCCGGTCCGGGAGGCGGTCAAGCGGCTGGAGGCGGACGGACTGCTGGTGTCCCGGCCGCACGCCGGAGTCACGGTGGCCGCCGTGGACGTCGCCGAGATGCGCGGGGTGTTCCTGGCCCGTGAGGCGATCGAGGCGTTGGTGGCCGAACTCGCGGCCGCCCGGATCACCGAGGAGCGGCTCACCGCGGTGGAGGCGGTCCAGGCGGACATGCGGGCCGCGCTGGCGAACGGCGAGTTGACCGCGATGGCGGAGCTGAACTCCCGATTCCACGGCCTGCTCGCCGAGGCGGCGGGCTACCGGGTGCTGGCCGAGCTGACCGACCAGCTGCTGCTGACGGTGCGCCGCTACCGGGTCACCGCGCCGATGGGCGAGCGCGAGTGGGCCACCGTGGTCGCCGAGCACGAGGCGCTGTTGACGACCCTGCGTGCGCGCGACCCGCGAGCCGCGGCGGACGCCGCCCGACTGCACATGCGCGCCCAGGCCGACCACGAGGTCGCCGTCGGCGCGTGACCCCGGGGCGGGACGAAAGCGGGCCGCTGGACGTCTGACGGCAGGGTCCGGGCCGGTTCCGGTGCGGAGAGGATGGCAAGGCGGGTGCGCCACGGTACGCCGCCGCTGCGGTGCGTGCCCCTGCGGTGCGGGCGTTCTCGTCGTTCGGCCCCGGTTCCGTCTGCGGTGCTCGGCCCGCTGTTCCGGTCGGCCCGCGCCCGCTGCCCGTCCCGGCACTGTCGCGGGGCCGCCGGTGCCGCCCCCGTACGGGCCGGGGCCGGCGGGCCCTCGGCGTGACCGACCGTCAGGCGTCCAGCGGGGGCAGGCCCAGGCGCTCGCGGTGGCCGTCGCGCAGCAGGCTGGCCGGGCTGACCAGGCGGGCGCCGGCGTCCAGGACGAGTTCGGAGCCGGTGAGCAGGGCGGCGGCGGGGCTGAGGGCCAGCGCGACGGCGTCGGCGAACCGCTCGGCGTCGGGGACGGTGCGCAGCGGGTTGCTCTCCCGCAGCCGGGCCAGATCCTGTTCGGCGAGCGGTCCGAGGCGGGACTCGGTGGCGGGGGTGCGCACCCAGCCGGGGGAGAGGGTGAGGAAGGTCAGTCCGTACCGGCCGTAGTCGACGGCCAGTTGCCGGGTGAGGGCGGCGATGGCGCCCTTGGCGGCGGCGTAGGCGGGCAGGCCGGGCGCGGCGGTGCGGTGCAGGACCGAGCCGACGGTCACCACGGTGCCGGAACCGGCCTCCAGCATCGCGGGCAGCACCTCGCGCACGCAGTGGAACACCGAGGTGAGGTTGGCGTCCAGCACCCGGTGCCACTGTTCGTCGGTGGTCTCGTGCAGCGGCGCGCCCTCGGTCAGGCCCGCGCAGGTCACCAGGGCGTCGAGGCGGCCGAGCCCGGCCCGGGCGGCGGCGACCGCGGCGCGCACCTGGGCGGGGTCGGTGGCGTCCGCGCGGTGCATCCGCACCCCCGCCGGGCCGGTGCCGGCCATGTCGAGGCCGGCCACCTGCCAGCCGTCGGCGAGCAGGCGCGCGGCGACGGCGCTACCGATGCCGCCGGCCGCACCGGTGATGAGAGCCGTTCTGGTCATGGGAGGGGCCTTTCGGGAGGGGCGGGTCAAACACCAGCAGGAACGTATACTATATCCGAACCACTGTGCGGAGCCCTGGGAGGCATGCATGCAACCGGACGAACTCATCGAGAGCCTGCGGACGAACCGGCTCCTGGCCATCGTCCGGGGCACCGACCCGGACGCGGCGCTCGACACGGTCCTGGCCCTGTTCGGCGGCGGCGTCCGCCTGGTGGAGGTCTCGCTGACCACGCCCGGCGCGCTCGGCGTGATCGAGCAGGCCAGGGCCGTCCTCGGTCCGGACGCCGCGCTCGGCGCGGGCACCGTCCTCACCCCCGCCGACGCCCGCGACGCGGCCGCCGCCGGGGCCGCCTTCGCCGTCACCCCCGGCGTGACCGCCGCCCTCGACCAGGCCCGGGAGAACGGACTGCCGGTGGTGGCCGGCGCGGTCACCCCCACCGAAGTGGCGCTCGCCCTCGCCGAGGGCGCCGCCGCCGTCAAGCTCTTCCCCGCCTCCCTCGGCGGCCCCGCCTACCTCAAGGCCCTGAGCGACCCGTTCCCCGCCGCGCACTTCGTCCCCGTCGGCGGCGTCGACGCCCGCGCCGCCGCCGACTTCCTGGCCGCCGGAGCGCTCGCCGTCGGCGTCGGCGGACCGCTGGTCGGTACCGCCGCCCGACCCGGCGGCGACGCCGAACTGCCCGCCCGCATCGCACAGTTCCTGCGACTGGCGAAGGGGGAACAGCCGTGCTCGACGTCGTGACCCTCGGGGAGACCATGGCCGCCCTGCGGGCGGGCCACCCCCTGCACCTGGGCGGCTCCCTCGACCTGACCGTGGCCGGCGCCGAGGCCAACGTCGCCATCGCGCTGGCCCGGCTCGGCCACCGCACCCGCTGGGCCGGCCTGGTCGGCGCCGACGAGTTCGGCCGCCTGGTGCTGCGCACCCTGCGCGCCGAGGGCGTCGACCTCGCCCATGCCGCCGTCGACCCCGACGCGCCCACCGGCCTGGTGGTCTTCGAGCCCCGCACCGCCGACCTGACCCGGGTCCTCTACTACCGCGCGCACTCGGCGGGCAGCCGCCTGGCCGAGCGCCACGCTGCCGCCGCGCTCGCCGACGGCGCCCACGTGGTCCACCTGACCGGCGTCACCGCCGCGCTCGGCCCCGGCCCGCTGGCCGCCGTGCGGTACGCCGCCGAGCAGGCCGGCCGCATCGGCGCCGCACTCTGCCTGGACGTCAACTTCCGGGCCCGGCTGTGGAGCGCCCCGGACGCCGCCGAGGCGCTGCGCCCGCTGGCCGCCCGTGCCACCGTGCTGGTCGCCTCGGACGACGAACTGCACCTGGCCGCCCCGGCAGCGGCCGACACCGAGGCCGCCCGGGTCGAGGCGCTGCTCGAAGCGGGCGTGCGCGAAGTGGTGGTCAAGCGCGGCGCCGAAGGTGCCGAGGTCTTCACCGAGGACGGCTCCACGGCCCGGGCGGCGGTGCGGGTGACGGTGCGCGACACGGTCGGCGCCGGCGACGCGTTCACGGCCGGCTACCTGTCCGGCCGACTGGACGGGCTGCCGGTCGACGGCCGGCTGGAACGCGCCGTGACCCTGGGCGCGTTCGCGGTCGCCGCGGCCGGCGACTGGGAGGGCCTGCCCACCCGCGCCGAACTCGGGCTGCTGTCCGCCGCGCCCGGCACCGCCCTGCGCTGAACGGCGCCGTCCCGCACCGGGCGGCGGCGCACTGCGAGCAGTGAGGAGGCGCCGCCGATGCGAGGAACGCAGGTGGGCGGGGTCGGCTCGGTCCGACCCCGGCCTTCTGCCCGTCGCGCCCGGCACCACGCCGCTCCGCGCCGAGCGACGGCGCACCGTACCCCAATGAGGAGGAATCGCCGATGCGCGAGGACCACTGGCGGCCGGTCGGCCCGGCCCGCCACCAGCTGGCGGAGGGGGCGCGCTGGCACGACGGGCGGTTGTACTACACCGACCTGCTGCGCGGCACCCTGCACTGCTGGGACCCGGAGTGGCCGGAGCACCTGGAGACCCTGGCCGACCTGGGCGTCCCGCTGGGCGCGGCCGCGCCGGTCCAGGGCCGGCCGGGGGAGTGGATCGCCGCCGCGGGCGACGGGATCGTCCGGCTCACCCCGGGCGGGGCGCCGCCGCGCTGGCTGGCCCGCCCGGAGGCCGGGGCCGGCCGTCCGATGCGGATGAACGACGCGGGCTGCGACCCGGCGGGCCGGTTCTGGGCCACCAGCATGGACGTCGACGCGGCGGAGGGGGCGGGCAGCCTGTACCGGACGGACCCCGACGGCGGCGTGCACCGCGTGCTGGACGGGCTGACCGTGCCCAACGGGCCGGTGTTCTCCCCCGACGGCACTGTGCTCTACCTCGCCGACAGCGCCCGCGGCGAGATCACCGCCCACCCGCTGGACCCCACCGGGCAGCTGGGCCCGGCCCGGTTGCTGGTGCGGCTGCCACCCGCCCAGGGCCGCCCGGACGGGATGGCCGTGGACGACCGCGGCCGACTGTGGGTCGCCGCCTGGGGCGCGGGGACGGTGCGCTGCCACGCCCCGGACGGCCGCCTGCTGGGCGCCTCGGCGGTGGGGACGCCGCACGTCAGCAGCGTGGCCTTCGGCGGCGGGCTGATGTTCGCCACCACCGCCCGGCACCGGCTGGCCGAGCCGGACGCCCAGGCCGGGGCGGTGCTGGCCCGCCGCTCGGAGGTGTCCGCGCTTCCCGTCCTGGCCTACCGCGAAGACACCTGGACACGAAACGGCAAAGCCTGATTCCACCCCTGGACCGCATTTCGTATATCGCATACTGTGAGTGGTGCAAGCCACCCCCTGCCCGGTGGGAGAACCCCGTGACCACCACAGCACACCCCGGAAGCACCCACGTGAACAGCACCCCCCGCGCCACCACCCGGCGCACCATGGCCGCCGCCACCGTCGGCACCGTCATGGAGTGGTACGACTTCAACCTCTACGGCCTCGCCTCGGCGCTGGTCTTCGGCCCGCTCTTCTTCGGCTCCAGCTCCACCGGTGCCACCCTCGCCTCCTTCGCCACCTTCGGCGTCGGCTTCGCCGCCCGCCCCATCGGCGGCATCCTGTTCGGCCACCTCGGCGACCGCATCGGCCGCAAGTACGTGCTGCTGATCACGATGCTCGGCATGGGCGTCGCCACCACCCTGGTCGGCGTCCTGCCCACCCACGCCACCGCCGGCGTCTGGGCCCCGATCCTGCTGATCGTCCTGCGGATCTGCCAGGGCGTCGCGGTGGGCGGCGAGTTCGCCGGTGCCACGCTGCTGACCGTCGAGAACTCGCCCAACGGCAAGCGCGGCCTGTTCGGCTCCATCCCCGCGATGGGCACCGGCGCCGGCTCCGTGCTGGCCACCGCCGTCTTCGCCCTGGTCGCCCTGCTGCCCGACCACGCCTTCCTCACCTGGGGTTGGCGCATCCCGTTCCTGCTCAGCTTCGTGCTGGTGCTGTTCGGGATGTGGCTGCGCCGCGGCATCAAGGAGACCCCGGTCTTCGCCGGACTCGAGGAGCGCGCCGAGACCGTCCGCTTCCCGTTCCTCACCGTGGTCAAGGAGCAGCCCGCCGCCGTCCTGCGGGTCCTCGGGATCACCGCCTCCGGCTTCGTCTGGGCCTACCTGATCCAGGCGTTCGGCCTCTCCTACGCCACCAAGAACCTGGGCATCCCCAAGTCGACCATGCTGTGGGCCGCCGCCCTGGCCGGGGCGCTGGAGATCCTCACCATCCCGTTCTGGGGCTGGCTCTCCGACCGGATCGGCCGCCGCACCATGGTCGCCATCGGCCTGGCCTGCACCGTCGTCTACGCCTACCCGTTCTTCTGGCTGCTGGGCACCGGCAGCACCCCGCTGGTCTTCCTGGCGCTGGTGCTGGCCATCCCGATCTGCAAGGACATGGTCTTCGGCCCGCAGGCCGCCCTGGTCGCCGAACAGTTCGACGCCCGGGTCCGGTTCAGCGGTGTCAGCGTCGGCCGGGAGTTCGGCGGAGCGATCTTCGGCGGCACCACCCCCTTCATCGGCGCGGCGCTCGTCGCCGGCACCGACTCCATCGCCCCCGTCGCGCTCTACGTGGTGGCCGGCTGCCTGATCACCGCGGTCGCCGTCTTCAGCGGACGCGAGACCGCGCGCGGCGACATCACCGAGCACGCCTGACCCGTCCCGCCCTCCCGACCGAGGACGGCCCGTACCACCCCCGCAGGAGAGAACCCCGTGAGCACCCAGCCGCTGCGCATCACCAAGGTCGAGGCCCTGGCCCTGTCCGCCAGCTTCGACGACCTCTACGACTCGCCCGACCAGGTCCCGGACTGGCTGCGCTACCCCGCCTCCAGCCACCTGGTGCTGCCCCGCCGCGGCCAGTACGCGACCCTGGTCAAGGTCCACACCGAGGACGGCACGGTCGGCATCGGCGAGGCGTACGGCCTGCCCTCCCCGCAGGTCACCGCGACCGTGGTGGCCACCGTGCTGGCCCCGCTGCTGATCGGCCAGGACGCGCTGGCCACCGGTGCGATCTGGGAGCGCCTCTACAAGGGGCAGGCGGCCGGCGGCCACAACCGCGGCTTCTACCTCGAAGCGCTGGCCGGCATCGACCTCGCCCTGTGGGACCTGCGCGGCAAGCTCGCCGGACAGCCCGTCCACCGCCTGCTCGGCGGCCCGATCCGGGAGACGGTGCCCTGCTACGCCAGCCCCGTCGCCCTGCACGCCGACCCCGAGGACTCCGCCCGCCAGGCGCTCGGCTTCGTCGACGCCGGCTTCAAGGCCCTCAAGGTCAAGATCGGCCGCGGCGAGCGCACCGACCGGGCCCATCTGAGCGCGGTGCGCGCCGCCGTCGGCGAGGACGTCGAGATCCTCACCGACGTCAACTGCGCCTACGACCTCGACCAGGCCACCCGGGTCGGCGCCGTCCTCGCCGATCTCGGCATCTCCTGGTACGAGGAGCCGCTCCAGGTCGACGACCTCGCCAACCTCGGCGAACTGCGCCGCCGCACCGGTCTGACCGTGGTCAACGGCGAGACCCACTTCACCCGCTTCGACCTGCGCGACTCCCTGCTCAACCGGGCCATCGACGTCTTCATGCCGAACGTCGCCCGGTGCGGCGGCATCACCGAGGCGATGCGGCTGTCCGCGCTCGCCTCCGCCTTCCACGTCGACATCGCCCCGCACGGCGTCGGCTCCGGCGTCAGCCTGTGCGCCGCCCTGCAGCTGTGCGCGGCCACCCCCAACCTGCGCACCTACGAGTACAACCGGCTGCCCAACCCGATCCGCGAGGCGATCCTGCTCAACCCGCCGAAGTTCGCCGACGGGGTGCTGACCGTACCCACCGGCCCCGGCCTGGGCTTTGACCTCGACGAGGACGCCGTCGACCGCTACACCGTCGCCAGGTTCTGACCCCGCGTCGGAACCCGGGCCCCCGAACCCCCTGTCGCCTTCACCCCCACCCCCACCCACCCGGAGGTAGACCATGGCCCTGCCCGAGCCGAACGGCATGAGCCGCCGATCCCTGCTGCGCGGCGCCGCGATAGCCGGTGCCGGAGCGGCGCTGTCCCCGCTGCTCAACCTGTCCTCGACGGCGGCCGCCGCCACCGCGGGCAGCTACACGATCCGCTTCGACCAGGCCGCCAAGCAGACCATCCTCGGCCTGGGCTTCGAGATCCAGTCCGACTCCATCGGCTCGGGCAACAACGGCCTGCCGGACACCGTCAGCGGCGTCCCGCACGACCTCACCGACTCCGAACTCACCCGCTTCTACCAGCAGATGCTGATGGGCGGCCGCTCCGACCGGGGCTTCCGCTACTGCCGGCTGGCGATGGGCCTCTACTACCGGGGCCTGGACTCCACCCGCAAGCACATCCAGGACCGCTTCCCCGGCCAGGGCGCCGGCCTCGCCGACATGATGAGCCGTGCCCACATCGAGGGCACCTCGGTGGAGTACTGGTCGCCGGCCCCCGGCTGGAAGTCCAACAACTCCTACATCGGCGGCAGCCTGGCCTCCTTCGACGCCCAGTTCCTGGCCGACTTCGGCGACGCGCTGGTCGGCGACCTCGACCACCTCACCGCCCAGGGCATCCCGGTGTCGATGTGGGGCCTGCAGAACGAGCCCCGGTTCTCCACCCCCTACTCCTCCTGCGTCTACAGCGCCGACCAGTACCTGGCGACCTTCAAGGCCGTCGCCCCGAAGATCAAGTCCAAGTACCCGAACGTCATGGTCACCGCCGACAGCCTCGACGGCTGGGGCGGCCCGATCGGGCAGGCGATCATCGCCGACTCCACCGCGCTCTCCTACGTGGACGCCTGGAGCTACCACCGGATCGGCTACGACTCCAACTACCAGATCGACAACGACTTCCGCCGCCAGGCGTTCGGCAAGCCGGTCTTCAACAACGAGTTCGAGTACCTCGACAACCAGACCTCCGACGTCCGGACGATCAACACCGCCCAGTCGATCATGAACTGGATGGTCTTCCAGGACGCCCCGACCTGGTTCTGGCTGCATGCCCTCAAGCCCACCACCAACGCCGAGTCGCCCGGCTACTCGCTCGGCTTCTGGCGGCCGCCGAGCGACACCGACTTCAGCCACTTCCCGAACATCCCGGTCGGCCACTGGGACTTCAACCCGCAGAACTGGAACGCCGTCGCCGGCTTCGTCAAGTACATGCCGTGGGACTCCGTCCGCTACGGCGTCGACGAGTCCGCCGTCCTCCGGGACCAGCGGATCATGGCCTGGAAGACCCCGGCCGGCAAGCCCGTCTTCGCCGTCACCAACCGCTCCGCCACCGACTCCTTCACCTACACCGTCGACACCCAGACCGCCGCCGCCTTCGAAGGCCACCGCTACGGTCCCTCGACCAACAACCAGTCCCTGGGCTTCAAGACCGGTCCGAGCCTGACCCTGACCGTCCCGCCGCTGTCCATCGAGTTCTGGGTCCGCAACCCCTGACCCGCCCCGGCCGCTCCGGGCCCCACCGGCCCGGGGCGGCCCC
>NZ_JBHUWH010000073.1:0-24077 GCF_042670125.1 Kitasatospora sp. NPDC057198
CCGCGCGGTTCCGGGGGGGGGGCCGGTTTCCCGGGGTCGCCCGGGGCGGGGCGCGACGGTCCGGCGGCTCTCCCCTGGGGCCGGACGGCGGCCCCAGGTGGGGAGCCCGGGGCGGCCGCGACCGGTGGCGCCCGCCGACCCTTCGGGTAGTGTCGGCTGCTGGCCCAGCACAGGTCGACGGCGGACGGAGCAACACAGTGAGCACGGTGCAAACGGATCGGAGCACGCCCGCGGGCGGCCCCGCCCAGCCGTCCGCCCCGGCCTGGCAGCGCGTCCTGACCGCTCCGGCCCGCCAGGCCGCCGCCGTCGCCGCGGCCCTGCGCGCCGCCCCCCGGCGCCCGCTGCTGGCCGCCGCCGCGCTCTCGCTGCTCTCGCTGCTCGGCTACGCCGTGGTCCGGCACTTCGTCCACACCTCGATGGTCGACATGATGGTCTACCGGGCCGAGGGCGCCGCCGTCGCCGACGGCCACGACCTGTACGCGCTGCGGGTCACCCAGTGGAACCTGCCCGCGACCTACCCGCCGTTCGCCGCGATGCTGTTCGTGCCGACCACCTGGCTCGGCGTCCCGCTGCTGCGCCTCGTCGTCACCGGCGGCAACCTGCTGCTGCTCGCCACCCTGGCCCACCTGTCCTTCAAACTGGTCGGCTGGCCGCGCCGCGACCTGCGACCGGTCGGCGTCCTGCTGGTCACCGGACTGGGCGTCTGGCTGGAGCCGGTCTTCACCACCCTGCGCTACGGCCAGATCAACCTCGCGCTGGCCTGCCTGATCCTCTGGGACCTCACCCGCCCCGACGCCGCCCGCAGCAAGGGCGTCGCCATCGGCATCGCCGCCGGCATCAAGCTCACCCCCGGCCTGTTCGCCGTCTACCTGCTGATCACCGGCCGGGTCCGGGCCGCGTTCACGGCCGGCGCCGCCTTCGCCGGCACCTTCCTGATCGGCGCGCTGGTGCTCCCCGACGCCACCCGCGGCTTCTGGACGAAGTACATGTTCGACTCCAGCCGGGTCGGCAGCACCGTCATCGTCGACAACCAGTCACTGCGCGGCCTGATCGCCCGCTACCTGCAGATCGAGAACCCCGGCACCGTCGCCACCCTGCTCGGCGCCCTGGTCGCCGCCGCCGGACTCTCCGTCGCCGTCTGGGCGCACCGCAGCGCCCGCTGGTCGCCGCGCGCCGACGCCTGGAGCGTGTGCACCGCCCTGGTCACCGCCGTCCTGGTCTCCCCGATCAGCTGGACCCACCACTGGGTGTGGTGCGTGCCGGTGCTCGTGCTGCTCGCCGCCGAGGCCGCGCACGAGCGCTCCCGCCCCGCCGCCGTCCGGCACCTGCGCTGGCGGGCCATTTTCGGCCTGACGCTGGCCGGCTTCCTGTCCTTCGCGATGTGGGCCGTCCCGCACAAGGGCGACCTGGACCTCCACCTGTCGATCCTCAAGCAGTTCCCGGCGGGCGTCTACCCGCTGACGGGCCTGTGCTTCCTCGCCGTCGCCGCGCTCCGGGTCCGCTCCCGGCGGCTCGCGGCCGGCGCCCCGCTGGGGCGCGTCCCCGCCCCGCGCACCGACCCGGACGGGCTCGGCAGCACCGGCGCCCAGAAGGCCCCCGCGGCCCGCTGAGCCCGGTCGGCCGCTCGGCCGGTCGGCCGCTCTGCGGTTCCGGGTGCTCCCGGGTGGTCCCGGTTGGGCCCGGGGCTCCCGGCCGGTCCGCTCGTCCCGGGCGTCCCGAGGGCGGACGCTCCGGTGGACGGCCGGGTGGACGGGTCGGTCCGAACAGCGCCCGCGCCCGTACTCGTGCTCGCGCCCGGGGCGGCCGTGCGCGCCCCCTCACGCCAGCAGCTCCGCCAGTGACCCGTCCAGGTCCATCGCCTCCAGCTCCGCCCCCGGCGGCACCAGCCGGTGCGCCCGCTCCAGCCAGGCCGCCACCGTCGGCAGCGGCGCCTCCAGCAGCGCGTCCCCCGCCGGCGAGCTCAGCGCCATGCACAGCACGCTGCGCCGCCCCGACCGGGTCGGCCAGATCCGCACGTCCCCCTGACCGCACGGCCGGAACGTCCCCTCCACCAGCAGCTCCCGGGCGAACACCCAGGTCACCGGCGTCCCGCTGTCCAGGTGGAAGGTCACGTACACCGCGAACGGGTCGTGGCTCCCGTACGACAGCCGTGCCGCCACCGGGACGCTGCGCTCCGGCGACAGCACCAGGTTCAGCTCCAACTCCTGCTCCACCACTCCGGTCGACTGTCCGGCCATCGCCCTCACCCTCTCCGCCTCGCGGGGCCGTCGTTCGACCCCCGCACCAGCAGAGAGCGCGGGCGGCGCGGACTCTTACACGGGTTCCACGGGTTCCCCGGAACTTTTTCCGGCCGCGCCCCGCAGAACCTTTTCCGTCCCGACCCGGTTGTTCCGGACGGGAACACCGCCACCACCGGAACGCCGCGGCCGCTCGACCGCGGTGCCACCCGCCCCGGAACGGCCCCCGCCGCCCCGGGCGCACCCGCAGTACCACGTGTTCCCACTCGTTTCACGAGTTCCGGTGAACCAGGGGGACGAGGTCGTTCGAGGTACTACCCTTTGTGACTGCCCGGCGACTCTCCGCCCGCGGCTCCCCCACGCACGTCCGCACACCCGCACGCCGCGGTGCCGGTACGAAGGAAGACGCAATGACGGACCGGCCCCCCACCACAGGCTCGACCCTCGGCGCGACCCTGGCCGGGGACGCCGGAGCCCCCGGCTACTACCCCGACCCCTCGGTGCCCGGCTTCCTCCGCTACTGGGCCGGCCACGCCTGGGTCCCCGGCACCAGCCGCCCCGCCCCCGCCCCCGGCGAACCGCTCGACCCGCCGCGCTTCGTCGCCCGATACCTCACCGCACCCCCCTACAGCCTCCCGCCCGGCCTCGTCCCCGCCGCCCCCGCGGACCCGGCCGCGCCGCTCGTCGAGACCGGCCCGATCTACTTCGACGAGACCGGCGCCCAGGCCGTCTTCGCCATGCCGCTCCACCCGGAACCCGGCCCCGGGGCGGGGAGCGCGGCCGGGACGGGATTCGAGCCCGAACCCGGGCCCGAACCCGGGCCTGAACCTGAGCCCGGTTCCGGGCCGGGTGAGCTGGAGGTGCGCCCCCGCAGCGAGATGGAGCCGCTGCGCCCCGTCGAGGTGACCCCGTGGGCGGTCGCCGGGAACGGGCTGCAGCCGGTCGCGGCCGAATCCTGGGCCACCGCCGCCGCGCTGCGCCTCGGCAGCGGGGGAGGGGCGGGCCTGCCGACCGGGGCCGTCGTCGCACCGCGGAAGGGGCGCGAGGCCCGCGAGGTTCGTGAGCCGCATGAGGTCCGTGAGCCTCGTGAGGTGGAGGCCGTTCCCCGGCCCTTGGAGCTGCCCGGTCCCGCTTCCGAACCCGTGCCGCAGCCGCAGCCGGAGCCCGTGGCGGGCGGGGCGCCCGCGCCGCGGGCCGCGCGCCCCCTGGCCGGCACGCCCTGGCACGGAAGCGGGAGCGAGGGGAGGGACGGGGACGGCTCGGTGGGGCTGACGGCTTCGCCCGGGGCGCTGTACGAGCCGGTGCCGTCGCGGCCGGAGCCCGCCGAGTCCGCCGAGCCGGCCGAGTCCGCCGAGCCGGCTGCGGCCCAGGCGTCGGCCCGGGTCCAGGAGCCGTTGCCGCAGCCGAGGTCGGGCGACTCCGGTTCGGGGTGGCGGGCCGACCCGCAGGCGCAGCGCGGGCTGATGGAGACCGGCGGCGCGCCACGCTGGGTGTCCTGGGGCGTCGAGCCCGGGGCCGAGCCCGAGCCCGGGGCTGCGAGTGAGGACGAGCGGACGTCGTCGACCGGCGGCGCTCCCGGGCCGGAGGCCGAGCGGCCCGGACGCTCCGGGCGGGAGCCGCGGACGGCGCACGTGACCAGCGAGCGGGTCCGTCCGCCGCGCCGTGCCGAGGAGCCCCCGGCCGAGCCCGCCGGCCGTCGTCCCGCCGCACCGTCCCCCGCCTCGCCGTCCCCCGCCGCGGGCGTCCGCAAGCGGCGTCCGGCGGCCCCGGTGGCGGTGCCCGCCGGGGTGGGCGCGCGGACGTTCGCCTGGCTGGTGGACGGGGCGGTCACGGCGGTGGTCGGTGCGGCCGTCGCGGTGCCGTTGGCCGGGACGGTGCGGGCGCACGTCCAGGAGAAGATCGACCAGGCGGAGCTGGCCGCCAGCATGACGGGACGTCAGCACCAGGTGTGGCTGCTGGACGGAACGGTGCTGGGCCGGGTGGGCGTGCTGCTCGGGGTGCTGCTGCTGTTCGGGCTGCTGTACCAGGTGCTGCCGATCGCCCGGACCGGCCAGACCTTCGGCAAGCGGATCGCCCGGGTCCGGGTGGTCGCCGCGGGCGGGACGGGCGCCCCCGGATTCGGCCGGTCGCTGGCGCGCTGGCTGGTGCGCGGGCTGGGCACCCTCGTCCTGCTCGGCCCGGTCGCCGCTCTGCTGGACCGTTCGGCCCGGCGCGGCTGGCACGACCGGGCGGCACGGACCCGGGTGGTGCGGGCGGAGCGGGGCTGACGCCCGTTCGGCCCGCCCTGCCCCGGCAGGTGGCAAAACGGGCGGAAACCGACTAAATATCCCAACTTTGTACTATTTGTGGTGCTCTACTCGTGCCATGAGTACCAGCGACCCCTCGGGAACCGAGCCGGAGGAGGGCGGACGGCCTTCCTTCGACAAGCACCCCCCGTCGTCGGGCAGCCCCTACGACACCCCGCCCGGCTACGGCGGCCAGTACGGTGCGCCGGCCGGCCCGGACTCCCCGTACGACAGCCGTCCCCCCGGCTACGTCCCCCCGCCCGGCGGCTCCGGCGGCTCCGGCGGCCCTGGTGGCCCCGGCGACCCGTACGGCTCGCCCTACGGCGCCCCCGGCTCCGGCCCCGGGCCGGGCCCCGTCCCGGGGATGCCCGCACTGGGCGGCTGGGGCGCGCGCATCCTCGCCCGGCTGGCCGACTACGTCATGGTGCAGGTGATCGCCATCGTGGTGCTGATCCCGTTCATGCACTTCGACGAACAGAGCGGCTGGGTCGGCTCGTTCTGGCTCAGCGGCGTGCTCTACCTGGTGTACGAGGGCCTGATGCTCAGCCGGGACGGCCAGACCCTCGGCAAGAAGCTGACGAAGGTCCGGGTCGCCATGCTCGCCGACGGCACCTCCCCCACCCCCGCCGCCGCCTGGACCCGGGCCGCCGTCTTCATCGTCCCGGCGCTGATCTGCTGCGGCGGCCTCTGGTGGGTCGTCGACGGCCTGTTCGGCGTCTTCGACAAGCCCTACCGCCAGTGCGTCCACGACAAGGCGGCCAAGACCGTGGTGGTCTCGACCGTCTGACCCGCCCCTCCGGCGTTCTGCTGGGCGTTCTCCTGGGCCCCGGGCGCGCGGCAGCCGTTGACCTGCCGCGGGCCCGGGAGTCTTCGCGTCGGCGTCAGGTCAGCGCGACTGGTGCGCGTACACCGGCTGCCGGGCGGCGGACTGCTGGGGCTGCTCGGGCTGCTCGGGCTGACCGGAGGGGTCGGACGGCTCGGAGAGTTCGGAGGGTCGGACGGGCGGCACCGCGGCCGTCTGCGGCGGGCGGCGACGAGCGGCGGCGGGCGACAGCAGCACCGCGGACAGCGTCCCGAGCGCGACGGCGAAGGCGACCAGCACCGAGATCCGCCACACCCCCGACTCCCCGGACACGGCCAGCAGCGCCACCGCGGCGACCACCGCGACCAGCGTGCCGACACCCAACTGCACGGCACTGAAACGACTTCCGGACACCAGCGCGGAAGCCCGGGACGCGGCGACGGCACGGGACGGAACTGCGGGGCGCGGCATGGCGGTCGACCCTTCGCGCGGACGGAACGGGGGAGCAGGCGGGGCGGTGCGGGGCGATGCGGTAAGTACAGCCTAACCGCAGGGAGTTGACCTACTCCGGGGCACGGGGGGCGCACGGGCTCACTTCCCGGCAGCCGCGCGGCCGCACCCACCACCCCGGTGCGCCCGCTAACGTGCCTACGGGCCACCGCGCCCCCGCCCGGAGCACCGCCCCGTCCCCGACCACCACCGGGAGCCGCCATGACCGTCCCTGCCGACTGGCCCACCACGGCCGAGGCCGCCCGCGCCGAGCAGGAACGCCTGCGCCCCCTGGTCGTCCCCGAGGGCCCCGAACCCTCGCGCCGCCCCGGCACGTTGATCGCCGGCGTCGACGTCGCCTACGACGACGAACGCGACGTCGTCGCCGCTGCGGCCGTCCTCCTCGACTACGCCACCCTCGACGTCGTCGAACAGGCCACCGCCGTCGGCCGGGTCGCCTTCCCCTACCTCCCCGGCCTCCTCGCCTTCCGCGAACTCCCCGCCGTCCTCGACGCCCTCGCCCGCCTCACCCGCACCCCCGACCTCGTCGTCTGCGACGGCTACGGCCTCGCCCACCCCCGCCGCCTCGGCCTCGCCAGCCACCTCGGCGTCCACACCGGCCTCCCCACCCTCGGCATCGCCAAGAACCCCTTCACCTTCACCCACCAGCCCCCCGCCGACCACCGCGGCGCCTGGACCCCCCTCCTCGACGGCCCCGACCCCGTCGGCCGCGCCCTGCGCACCCGCCAGGGCGTCAAGCCCGTCTTCCTCTCCGTCGGCCACCGCATCGGCCTCGACGAAGCCACCGCCGTCACCCTCGCCCTCACCCCCTCCTACCGCCTCCCCGAAACCACCCGCCAGGCCGACTCCCTCTGCCGACAGGCCCTCGCCGCCGCCTCCTCCACCCCCTGATCCCACCCGCACCCACCAGGGGGCGTGTTGACAGCCCGTTGTATGTGTTAGACATAGAGATTGGAGCCAACTTTCTTTCAGGCCCCGGACGGTCGAGCGGGCAGTCGCGTGGGGCAGCAGGTACGGGGGAGGTACGAGACACATGACTACGAGCGGCAACGGCTTCCAGGTCGAGGTCGACAACCTGCGGGCGTTCGCGGCCCAGGTGCGGGGGCTGCTGAGCGAGTTCGAGGGCGGTGCGGGCAAGTCCGCGGTGTTCGGTCCGAGCGGGGTCGGGTCGGGAGCCTTCGGGAGCTTCGACGAGGCGCAGCAGCTGAACATGTCATACAACCAAGTGCGCATACACCTAAGCGGTCTCCTGTCCCGGATCCAGGAGACCATTGATGTGGCGCAGCAGAACGCTGATCACACTGCATCGAACTACGAGGAACACGAGCAGGACACCAGCAAGCGTATGACGGTGGCCCAGGACGGGTGGGCCACTACCTGGAGTCAGGCTGAGTTGAACGCACAGCAGACGTCTGCCCCCGCACCGCAGGGCCAGTCGACGAATGCGGCGAGGCAGCAGTGGTGATGGCAAGGAAGACCGAGGGAACGGACGAAGAACGGGGGACTGCGCGGTGAGGATGATGGACCAGAACGGCGGCGGTGACAACCCAACAACCGACTTCTCCGCCCATAGCCACGCCGAATTGATTTCCATGGTGCATGCGCTTGACTCCGGTTCGGTCATGGCTGCTGCCGACCCTTGGCGGCGGGCCAATGAGACGTTGACCCGGATTCAGACGGCACTGAAGACTGCTACCAGTGACGCCACCAGTACGTGGCAGGGAAATACCAGCGATGCTTTCCATCAACACATGACTGAATTGGCGGAGAACGTTGGTGTGCTGGCTGAAAGCACGCACTACGCCGCCACTGTGCTCCAAGAACTCTCGGCTTCGATTGACCAGGCCAAGTCTGCCATGCCTGAGGAGCCAGGATTCTGGGACAAGGTTGGTGACGGCGTCAGTGATGTCGCCAAGGAATCGGTCGGAATCGACAACGCGGACACTCAGAGCAGCATCACCGAATCGCGCAAGCAAGAGGCAGTGAGGGTGATGCAAATACTGGCGGTCAAGTACAACGTCGCCAGTACGTCCCTGCGGAAGGCGTCTGGCGGGCTCGACATCGGTGAAGACCCGAATTCGGCGAAGCAACTGACGCCGCCGAGTGATGGTGCTGCGGGATTCATTGCGGCGATTGCCGGTATCAGTGCGGGATCCTTTCAGGGAAGCAGCCGAACGACTGGTTCCTCTGGTTCGCAAACCTCACTCAAGAGCACGTCAACCAGTCGGACGCCGCAGGCCCCCAAGATCCAGCCGACCGTGGTCCGTCCGACCGATGCGGGTATCTCCGGCGGAACGGCCAACCCCGTTGCCCAGCCGAAGGGGCCTGGCACAGGCATCGACGGAATTCAGGGCGGCACCCAAGGCGGCGCTCGTGGCGGCACTGCGACGGTTGGCGGCCCGAGTGGGGTGCACGGCCCGGCCGGTAGCGGCGGGGGCGGCCTGAGCGGTGGAGGCACCGCTGGCGGGCCGCTGGGTCAGGGCGGAGGAACTCTGGCTGGTGGTACCGGTCTTGGTGGTAGCCGGGCCGGGTTCAGCGGCAACAGCGTTGCGAAGGCCGGGACGTTCGGTTCCAGTGGCCTGGGTGGTGGCGGCGCTGGTACGGGCGGTACCGCAGCTGGTGGTGCCGGTGGCGCTGGTGCCCGTGCCGGCGGCATGGGCGGTGGCGGTCTCGGCGGTGGTGCTGGCGCCGGTGGTGCCGGTGGCGGCGGCCTCAAGGGGCGTACCGGCAGTGGTCTGACCGGCAAGGCCGGCGGTGTCGTCGGTGAGGCCGCGCAGGGCGGTGCCGGTGGGCGGGCGTTCTCCCAGGGTGGTTCCGGTATCGGCCGGAGCCGTTTCGGCCAGGGTGCGGCCGGTGGCGCCGGTCAGGCCGGGGCCACCGGCCAGGGTGGTGCGGCCGGGCACGGTGCTGGCATGGCCGGTCACGGCCAGGGCAGCAAGCGTGCCAAGAAGGGCACGTCGGACCGACCGGATTACCTGGTGGAGGACGAGGAGACCTGGGCCTCCGGTGAGAGGGCCAACCCGAACGTCGTGGAATGACGTTCGGTCAGTAGAACAGTCGGACATGACCTGGCCGCCCTGCAGATCCGAGGGTCTGCGGGGCGGCCGCTCAACGAGGGGTGACGAGGCTTGACGACCAGCCGATCCGCGCGCGGTCTGGCCGCGCTTGCTGCCGGAGCCCTGTTGTGGGGCGTGAGTGCCGGGCCTGCTGCAGCGGATGAAGACCGCAAGCAGCAGTGGGTGTTGGACAAGTACGGCATGGCCGAGAAGGTCTGGCCCATTACTCAGGGCGAAGGTGTAATTGTCGCGGTCATCGACAGTGGTGTTGACGCTAACCACCCTGATTTGACCGGACAGGTTCTTCCGGGTCTTGACCTTGACGATGCAAATGGGGATGGACGAACCGATACTAACGGTCATGGCACTGGAATGGCCTCCGATATTGCCGCGCATGGCCATGGCGATAATGCTGGCGTAATTGGCTTGGCGCCAAAGGTGAAGATTCTTCCGATTAAGTTTAAATTCACTATAGATGGCGCAAAGATGAGCGAAGGTGCCGACTTTGGCAAAGGTGTGAGATTTGCGGTAGATCATGGTGCCAAAGTTATCAACATGTCGTTCTACGGTGGCGGCCAAGGGGACAAGAGCTTCCGGGATGCGATTAACTATGCGATCCAGAAGGACGTTGTTCTGGTGGCGGCGGCTGGAAACGAAGCAGGCGCCCCGGTTGAGTATCCTGCCGGCTTTCCGGGTGTTGTGGTGGCATCGGGTGTGAATGTTTCTGGCGAAATTTGGTCGAACTCCACCACTGGCCCGCAGGTGACTTTGGCTGCTCCGGCTGAAGGAATCCACAATGCGGGGTCAGGGAGTTCCTACAGGACTGCCAGTGGAACGTCGGATTCTGCGGCATTTGTATCTGCGACTGCCGCACTCATTCGCTCGAAGTATCCGAATCTATCGGCGGGTCAGGTCATCAACCGGATGACCAAGAGTGCCTTCCAGCCGGATGGCAAGGGATCGTTCCCGAATGACAAGTACGGTTACGGCATCGTTTCTCCGTCGGGTGCGTTGGCAGAGAACCCTGCGGTGGACAGCGGCCCGAAGGAGAATCCGCTGTTGAAGCGGGCGGAGCCGGACTGGAGCAACATCGACGGTCCGGCGGCCTCGCCGTCCGCGGGTGCGTCGAAGCCGTCCTCAGGTGGGGCGAAGTCGCCTTCGGCGGGCGGTGATTCGGCCGCGCCGCAGGCGAGTGGTGACGCGGCGAAGAAGAGTAACAGCGGGATGCTGATCGCGATCGGTGGCGGTGTTCTCGCCGTGATCGTGGTTGTGGTGATCATCGTCCTGGTGCGCCGTTCCAAGAACGGTAACGGTGGTGGCGGTTCCGGTGGTCCGGGTGGTCCCGGTGGGCCGGGGGTGCCGGGTGGTCCTGGTGGGCCGGGGTATGGCTACCAGCAGGGTGGGCAGCAGCAGTCGGTGGGGTACGGGTATCCGCAGGCTTCGCCGCAGCCGGGTGGGCAGCCGGGGTATCCGGCGCAGCCGCCGGCCGGGGGGAATCCCTATCAGGGCTGAACCGGCTGAGAGTTTTGGTCGGTGGCCTGACGCGGATTCGTCTGTGGCAGGTCACCGACTGGGGGGAACTCTGGCTGGTGGTGCCGGTCTTGGTGGTAGTCGGGCCGAGTTCAGCGATAACGACGTTGCGAAAGCTGGACGTTCGGTTTCAGCGGCCTGAGCGGTGGTGGTGGCCTTAAAGGCCGTACTGGCAGTGGCCTGACCGGGAAGGCCGGCGGTGTCGTCGGTGAGGCCGCGCAGGGCGGTGCCGATGGGCGGGCGTTCTCCCAGGGGAGTTCGGTTATCGGTCGGAGCCATTTCGGGCAGATCGCGGCCGGTGGTGCCGGTGCAGGCGGTGCGGCCGGGCACGGCCAGGGCGGCAAGCGTGCGAAAAAGGGTACGTCGGACCGACCGGATTACCTGGTGGAGGACGAGGAGACCTGGGCCTTTGGTGAGAGGGCCAATCCGAACGTCGTGGAATGACGTTCGGGTAGTAGATCAGTCGGACATGATCTGGCCGCCCTGCAGATCCGAGGGTCTGCGGGGCGGCCGCTCGACGAGGGGGGATGAGGCTTGACGACCAGCCGATTCGCGCGCGGTCTGGCCGCGCTTGCTGCTGGAGCCCTGCTGTGGGGCGTGAGTGCAGGGCCTGCTGCTGCGGACCAGGACCGCGATCAGCAGTGGGTGTTGAAGAACTACAGCGTAGCCACCAAGGTCTGGCCCATCAGCCAGGGGGAGGGGGTGATCGTCGCAGTCATTGACTCCGGTGTCGATGCCAGCCATCCAGACTTGTCTGGGCAGGTCCTCCCTGGTCTTGACTTGAGTGGTTCGGGCGGCGATGGGCGAACCGACCATGATGGCCATGGAACAGGTATGGCTTCTAACATCGCTGCGCATGGTCACGGTGATGGCGCGGGCGTGATGGGACTTGCACCCAAGGCAAAAATCCTCCCGATAAAGATGGATGACAATGATTCCTTGGGTTCCAAGGTGGAGGGTGAGGCGGATTTCCATAAGGATGCCTTGGCGATCCGATATGCGGTTGACAATGGCGCGAAAGTAATCAATATGTCTTTTGCGGAAACGAAGTCCTTTCAGGGGGAGTATAGGGAAGCGATCAATTACGCGATCCAGAAGGACGTTGTTCTTGTTGCTGGATCGGGAAACAGCGGAATTTCTTTGGTCTCCTATCCTGCGGGGTATCCTGGCGTAGTGGCAGTTTCAGGGGTAATGGAGAGCGGCGAAATTTGGCCGAAATCAAATACGGGCCTGCAGATTACGCTTGCCGCCCCGGCTGATCAAATTCACCATGCTGGTCTCAATGGGGGGTATAGTACCCCTTCCGGAACCTCCGATTCGACGGCTTTTGTCTCGGCAGTTGCCGCGCTCGTGCGCTCGAAGTACCCGAACCTCTCGGCAGGTCAGGTCATCAACCGAATGACCAGCAGTGCCTACCACCAGCCGGGTCAGGGCTCGTTCCCGAACGACAAATACGGCTACGGCATCGTTTCCCCGTTGGGGGCCCTGGCTGAGAACCCTGCGGTGGACAACGGTCCGAAGGAGAATCCGCTGTTGAAGCGGGCGGAGCCGGACTGGAGCAACATCGACGGTCCGGCGGCCTCGCCGTCCGCGGGTGCGTCGAAGCCGTCCTCAGGTGGGGCGAAGTCGCCTTCGGCGGGCGGTGATTCGACCGCGCCGCAGGCGAGTGGTGACGCGGCGAAGAAGAGTAACAGCGGGATGCTGATCGCGATCGGTGGCGGTGTTCTCGCCGTGATCGTGGTCGTGGTGATCATCGTCCTGGTGCGCCGTTCCAAGAACGGCAACGGTGGTGGCGGCCCCGGTGGCCCGGGTGGTCCCGGTGGGCCGGGGGCGCCTGGTGGTCCTGGTGGGCCGGGGTATGGCTACCAGCAGGGTGGGCAGCAGCAGCCGGTGGGGTACGGGTATCCGCAGGCGCCGCCGCAGCCGGGTGGGCAGCCGGGGTATCCGGCGCAGCCGCCGGCCGGGGGGAATCCGTATCAGAGTTGATGGGGGGCCGGGAGGGTTCCCGGCGTGTGTGGGCGGCCCTTCGGGGGGTGGCTGGACGGGGTCCGGTTGCTTCGCGGGGGGCCGTTCGGTGTGTCTGGGGGAGGTGGGGACACGCCCACGGATGGGGGAGGGTGTTCGGGCGGGGCGGGGGTGGTGGGGTAGGAGATGGCGGGAGTGTGGTCGTCGGATACCCGGAGGTGGGTGCTGTGGTGCGGTGGAAGTGTGCGGTGGCGGGGTTGGTCGTGGTGGTGGCGGGTGTGGTGGGGGTGCCGGGGGTGGCGGTGGCCGAGGGGGTGCAGAACGAGGAGCAGCGGGAGGTGTGTTCGCGGTTGCTGGACGCGTTGTTGCCGGGGTTGGTGCCGACGTCCTCGGTGTGTGCGGTGAACGGGGTGGGGCAGGGCTGAGGCGGTCGTAGGATGCGGGGGTGACGGGTGGGGAGTGTTACGCGTGTGCCCGGGAGGGCGAGTTCGAGCGGTTGCCGGCGTACGAGCGGATCGCGGTGGACGAGTACTGGCGGGTGGTGCACGCGGTGGATTGCGCGTTGCCGGGGTGGTTGGTGCTGCTGCCCCGGCGGCACCTGGAGTCGATGGCGGAGCTGACCGACGCGGAGGCGGCCTCGCTGGGGGTGTGGCAGGTGCGGTTGGCGCGGGCGCTGCGGGAGGTGACGGGGTGCCGGAAGGCGTACGTGGCGCAGTTCGGGGAGGCGGCCGGGTTCGCGCACGTGCACTTCCACGTGGTGCCGCGGGCGGAGGGGATGCCGGTGGAGTGGCGGGGGCCCGGGGTGTTCGGGCTGTTGAGGGCGGGGGAGCGGGCGGTGCCGGCGGAGCGGATGGACGAGTTGGCGGGGCGGTTGGCCGCGGCGCTGGCGGGGTGAGCGGGACGGGCCGAGGGGGTGGCGGGATCTTGATGGCGGCTGGCGGTCGGGCCGCTGGTGGGGGCGTGGTGGGTCGGCGATGCTGGGCGCATGATCACTCCTGACACCAAGGACTGGACCTGGGTCCTCGAACGTCCCTGCGCCGACTGCGGTCTGGACACCCCGGCGGTCGCCTTCGAGGCGGTGCCGGGCATGATCCGGGCGAACGCGGGGGCCTGGGTCGCGCTGCTGGGCGCCGACGGCGGAGAGAGGGCCGGGTTGGCGGAGCGTCCGGCGGCCGGGGTGTGGTCGCCGTTGGAGTACGCCTGTCACGTCCGGGACGTGTTCCGGCTGTTCGACGTGCGGCTGCGGCTGATGCTGGCCGAGGACGACCCGCTGTTCGCCAACTGGGACCAGGACGCCACCGCCGTCGAGGAGCGCTACCGGGAGCAGGATCCGGCGGTGGTGGCCGTCGAACTGGCGGAGGCGGCCGAGCAGTTGGCGCGTTCCTTTGAGGCGGTGCCGGAGGCCGGCCGGTGGCGCACCGGGAACCGCAGCGACGGTGCCCGGTTCACCGTGGAGTCCTTCGCCCGGTACCTGATCCACGACCCGGTGCACCACCACTACGACGTCACCGGCCTTCGGTACCAGGTGAGTTGACGGGATTCAGAGGGTGAGCGCGGGGTCGTTCGGTTCCAGGGTCCAGGCGGGCAGGCCGTGCGGGCGGGCTTCGGCGAGCGTGACCTCGGGGTCGGTGCCGAGCCGGGCGGTGAGCAGGAAGCGGTGCCCGGCGCCGACCCGGCGCGGCTCGAAGGCCAGGTGCAGGAAGGGGGCGGACGGGGTGGACGCGGCGGCGAGGCGCGCCAGTTCGTTCTCCGTGCGGCGCCACTCGTCGGCGGGCACGTACTGCCGCATGACCGAGTGCCAGACCACGGTCAGGGTGCCCGCGGCGGTCTCGACGCCGCGCAGGAAGTCGGCCGCGCCGGTGGCCTCGACCGGGGCGGGCGTCTCGGCGGCGAGGGCGAGCGCACCCTCCAGCCGCCGTACGCGCGGGAGTTGGTCGGCCCAGAGGTAGGAGCGCAGGGCCAGCGAGCCGTCGGCGGAGCGCGGGTCGATCGGGGTGGGGTCGCAGCCGCGCCGGTCGGTCACCCGCTGGAGCGGGGCGTCGCGCAGCCAGGCGGGCGGTTCGCCCCGCCAGGCGTCGGCCAGGACGACGGGGGAGTCCGGCGGCCCGTACGAGAAGTCCGGTGCGGTGCAGCGGAACCGGTCGGCGAGGAGGTTGAGGCCCGCGCTGGAGCCGAGTTCGCGCAGCCGCACCGGGAGGGGGGAGCCGGCGGACGGCTGCCGCTGGGCCCAGGCGAGGCCGGTGAGCAGCAGGTTGGCCCGGCCGACCTCGTTGGTCTGCGGCGGGCGGGTGAGCCACTCGCGGACGAACGGCAGGTGGGCGGCGACGGCGGCGCGGAAGGCCGGCCAGGGGGCGTCCGGGTCGGCGGGGTCGAAGTGCCCGCCGGCGCTCGGGTAGTGGGCGGCGAGGTCGGGGGCGAGGCCGGACAGCACCAGGGCGTGGGCGGCGCCGAGCAGGCGCAGGGCGATGGCGTCCGGGCCGGGGGCGTCCTCGTGGCCGGCGATCGCGGCCGCGCACGGGCCGCCGGCGGCGAGGTCCTCGGCGGCGCGGCGGAGCAGTGCGGCGGACAGCGGGGAACCGAGGGCGGCGCAGGCGTCCGCCTGGTGGTGGAACATGGCCGCGGCGTGGTCGTGGGGCATCGCGGGCTCTCCATCCTCGAGGGCCGGGACGGTCGTGGGGTGGTCCCATCCTTCGCCGACCCCGGGGGCGGGGGTAGTACGCCGCGCGTGACCTTGATCACCGGTCGGCCGCGCCTGGGAGACGGCGCGAGCGGCGCAGGCGGTCGCGCTCCGCTCGCGGGGGTGCGGGACGGGAGGGCGAGGCGTTCCGGGGGCGTGCGGCCTCGGGCGCGCGCCCCCCGGTGGGGTCACCAGTCGGTGCCGCGCCTGCGGTGGGTCTGGCGGAGCTGGCTGGTGATGCTGGCGGTGTCGCCGCCCATCACGTCCGCGATCTCGGGGGTGGCCAGGCCGACCACGTAGTGCAGGATCGCCAGGTCCTCGTCGCCGTCCACGTCGGGCCGCAGGCCCTCGGCCCCGGCGGTCGCGTGCTGCTCGGTGACGGTGTCGCGGAGGATCTGCCAGGCGGCCGCGGCCGGATTCGGACTCTCCAGGACGGTGGGCCACACCGAGGCGATCGCGTGCAGGGCGGTCCGGACCACCTGGTGGGCGGCGGCCGGCTCCTGGAACCAGACCCGGGCGTAGCTCCGGTACCTGGGCTCGTGGAGCTCGCAGAAGGCGGCGAACTCGACCGAGACGTGCGGGAGTTCGGCGGACCGGTCAGCGGATGCCGAGTCTGCGGCCGGGACATGACGGTCGGTCACCTCAGCTGCCTCTCGATCTGGGTCCGGACGGGGGGCGTCAGCGCTCACTCTAGGCCCTCGGGCGGGTGCTGTGGGTGACAAGTCTGCTGAGATGCCCGGAGCTGGACCTGATTCGGGCCGTTGTGTGACGACGCGTCAGCAAATGCCGCCCACCGGATCCGGCCGCGGGGGCATCGTGCCTGGTCAGGGGTGGCGCGCCGAGGTCGGCCGCGAAGGGCCGGCGGGCCGCCGTCATTCCTGCGGGTGAACGCCGGAACGGTGACGGGATTCGCCTCCACGGGCGAATCCGGGGCCGCGGGCATGACCACCATCACACACCGGACCGGCCGGACCGCCCCGGCCGCGACCCGCTCGGCCGCCACCACCCGCACGGCGGCACCGCCCCGGGGGCGGGAATCCCCGCCGCCCGTCGGCGCACGGAGCGCCGCCGTGCGCCCCGCGCCGTGCGCCCCGCGCTGGGTGTCACCGCGGCGGCCGTGGCCCGCGGTGGCGGCGGTGGTGGTCTGCGGTGGTGGCGGGCGGACGGCGGCGGTGCGGCGGCTGCCTGGCGGGCCCCGGCCCGGGGGTGCTCCCGGCCGTGCGCCGGGGCCGCGTGCCGGGGCAGTGCGCGCCGATCACGCCCCGGTCGGGGGAGCCGTCCGCGGCGACGGGAGCTGACGTGCCGTCAGGAAGGCCGCGAACGGGCCTACCGCCCCCGTTGGCGGGCCCGTGCGACTCCTGGGGCGCGCGGGGCTCCCGGGGCGCCGGGGGGAGCCTTCAGCGCCTTCGGGGTCCTCGGCGCCCCGGTGCCCTCGGGACTGCGCCGTACGGGGCTCCGCGCCGGGCGCCGGTCCGTGGCCGTGTTCGCCGTCGCGTGCCGACCGGCCGGCCGTTCAGCGCTCGTGTGCCGCCCGAGTCGTCCGGCTGCCGGCGTCGTCCGACCCGGGAGCCCGTTTCGGGCCCGTGCGGCCCCGGGTGCCCGGGGCCCTCGGGGCTGCGCCGTGCCGGGCTCCGCACCGGCCCCGTGCCGGCCCCGCACTGGGCTCCGCACCGGCCCCGTGCCGGCCCCGCACTGGGCTCCGCACCGGCCCCGCACCGGCCCCGCACCGGGCTGCGTACCGGTCCCGCACCGGGCCCCGTGCCGGCCGGCCGTTCAGCGCTCGTGCGCCGTCCGAGCCGTCCGAACCGTCGGCGTCGTCCGAACCGCCGGTGCCGTCCGGGTCGCCCCCGCCGCCGGAGCCTCCGGGCCTGCCGGGGCCTCCCGGGGCGTCGGGGTCGCCGGGCTCCGGGCCGCGCCGCCCGCCCGGGTCGCGGCCTGTTCGGCGGCGAGGGCGGCGGCCTGTTCGGCGGCGCGCGCCGCGGCTGCCACGCTGTCGGGCTCGCGACGGGTCTGCTCGGGGATGCCGGCGGTGCCTCGGCGGGCGGCGGTCTCGGCGGCCTCCAGGCTCTCCCGGGCGGCCAGGTACGCCTGCACCGCGGCGATCCCGTAGACCGGCTGGATGAGCTGGTGGCCCTTGAAGAAGGGCCGGGCGGGGGCGAACCCGGCGGCGGCCACGAGTTCGCGGATCTCGGTTATCTCGGCCTCGCTGCGGGCCGTGAAACGCACTTCCCAGCCCTTCTTGTACGTACGTCCGTCCTCCCCGCCGCGTCTGGCGGGATCCGGTTGGCGGACGTAGCCGGGCAGGCGGCCGAGGCGTAGTCGGGCGGCGCGCTGGGCTGATGTCTCGTCGCGGGGCATGTGCCCGATGGTAGGCAATTCGCGGTGGTGGCCGGTGCCGGGGGGTGTCACGGTGGGTGGGGCGGCGATCACTTCGGGTCAGATCGCGCAGGTCGGGACCGCGGATCCAGGGGGATCGCAATGCTGTGTCGATCCGATGAAAATCGGATAGTAGAAAACAAGTCCGATCTATTACGGCAACGGAGTGAACACCCGATCCGCCGAATGGGTGAGGGTATGGGGACTTTAGTGCGGGGCAGTCCCGGTTTGACGACGGTTGCGTAACAGGTCGTCAGGTCGGGCGTCGAGTGTCACAAGCGCGGGGGAACGTGGACGTCATGAACTACCGGATTCCGCCGCAGCCCGCGTCCCTCGAAGAACTCGCCCGGCGCCAGCAGAACGTGGTGACGGCCAGTCAGCTCCGCGCCCGCGGCGTGCCCGCCCGCATGGTGAGCGAGCACTGCCGCAGCGGGGGGCCGTGGCAGCGGCTGCTGCCGCGGGTCTACCTGCTGCAGGAGGGCGAGCCGACGCCCGAGCAGCGGATGTGGGCCGCGCTGCTGTACGCGGCGCAGAACGGTCCGGCCGGGGGCGGGGCCCGGGAGGGCGCGGTGATCACCGGCACGGCGGCGCTGGCGCTGTACGGGTTCGTGTCGGTGCCGCGGCTGCCGGCCGTGTTCGGGGTGGAGGTGCTGGTGCCCCGGCAGCGCCGGCTGCGGGACGCCGGGCAGGTGCGGATCCGGCGCACCGGGCGGGAGCTGGAGGCCCGGTCGGTGCACGGGCTGGCGGTCGCCCCGGTGGCCCGGGCGGTGGCGGACGCGGTCCGCGAGTGGGACGAGCAGGGTGCCCTCGAGGCGGGCCGGGTCGGGCCGGGCCTGCTGCGGGCGCTGCTGCGCGAGGCGCTCACCGGGCGGGGCGGCGGCTGCGCGGCGTCCGAGCTGCTGGCCGAGCTGGCCGAGGCGGGCCTGCTGGAGCTGCCCCGGGTGCGGGCGGCGGTGGACGAGCTGCTGGCGGCGCGCCGGGAGGCCGCGTTCGGCGAGCTGCTGGAGCTGGTGGTGGAGATCGGCCTGCCGCTGCCGCTGACCGGCCCCGAGCTGCGGATGCGCGGCGGCACCTACGTCGCGGTGCCGGACCTGTACTGGCCCGAGGCGGCGGTGGCGGTGGAGGTCGACTCCGAGCTGCGCTGCGTCAGCGAGGGCGAGTCGGCCTGGGTGCGCGGCGGCCAGCACCGGATGGAGTACCTGGGCGTGCGGGTGCTGTACGTCGGCTCCTCCCGGCTCGCCGCCGAGCGGGACGCGGTCGGCGGCGAGCTGGCCGAGGCGTACCGGCTCGGCGGGGAGGACGTGGTGGAGCTGCTGGTCACCGAGCGCTGAACCGGCGGGAGCCCGCCGGAGGGGCGCCGGCCGGTCAGCCGCGGACGACCGGGGTGCCGGTCAGTTCGACGCCCGCGGCGCGCAGTTCGTCCAGCGCGGTGGCGGTGGTGGCGGGGGCGACGCCGGCCGTCAGGTCGAGCAGGACGCGGGTGGCGAAGCCCTCGCGGGCGGCGTCCAGGGCGGTGGCGCGGACGCAGTGGTCGGTGGCGATGCCGACCACGTCGACGTCGGTGACGCCGCGCTCGTTCAGCCAGTCGGTGAGGGTGCCGCCGTGCTCGTCGAAGCCCTCGAAGCCGCTGTAGGCGGCGGCGTGCGCGCCCTTGGAGAAGACCGCCTCGACCGCGCCGGAGGTCACCGAGGGGGCGAAGTTGGGGTGGAAGCCCACGCCCTCGGTGCCGGCCACGCAGTGCGCGGGCCAGGAGCGGACGTAGTCGGGTTCGGCGGCGAAGTGCGGGCCGGGGTCGATGTGGTGGTCGCGGGTGGCGACGATGTGGGCGTAGCCGGGGGCGGATTCGGCGATCAGGTCGGTGATCGCGGCCGCGACCTCGGCCCCGCCGGCGACGGGCAGGCTGCCGCCCTCGCAGAAGTCGTTCTGCACGTCGACGACGATCAGGGCCCGGTGCATGGCTGGCTCTTCTCTTCTCTCGTTGGCTCGTTGGCTCGTTGGCTCGTTTGCGTGTCGGTCCGTCGGTCCGTCGGCCCGTTGGCCGGTGCTCCGGAGGGGAGCGGGAGCGGACGGTACGGCGGTTGGCACTCTAGGCAGTGCCGGGGCGGGGGCGGAAGTACCGGCGGGCAAAGCCGGGCGGGGCCCGGGGGCCGGGGTCAGCCGGCGTGCCGCTCGGTGGCGATCACCGGTTCGCCGCGGGAGAGCTGGGTGGCCGACAGCGGCAGGGCGGCGCGGGCCCGGAGGTGGCGCTCGCGGGCGGCCGCCAGCGGTTCGCGGCCGACCACCTCGCCGCCGGTGATCAGCGGGACGTGCAGCAGGTGCGGCTCCAGTTCGGCGGGGACGGGGCCGGTGCCGACCACCTCGGCCTCGGCGACGCCGTCCCGGTCGGGGCGGCGGGCGGCCCACTTGCGGCCGCCGACGCTGCTCTTGCCGCCGGCCGAGCGCTTGGCGACCGGCACCAGCTCGCCGCCGGGCACCGACTCGCGGGCGACCAGCTTGTAGACCATCGCGCAGGTGGGGTGGCCGCTGCCGGTGACCAGGCTGGTGCCGACGCCGTAGCCGTCGACCGGGGCGGCGGCCAGCGCGGCGATGGCGTACTCGTCCAGGTCGGAGGTGACGATGATCTTCGTGTCGGTGGCGCCGAGTTCGTCGAGCTGGCGGCGCACCCGGTGGGCGAGCAGGGTGAGGTCGCCGGAGTCGATCCGGACGGCGCCCAGTTGCGGTCCGGCCACCTCGACGGCGGTGCGGACCGCCTCGCCGAGGTCGTAGGTGTCCACCAGCAGGGTGGTGTCGCGGCCCATCGAGTCGATCTGCGCGGTGAAGGCGTCCTTCTCGCTGTCGTGCAGCAGGGTGAAGGCGTGCGCGGCGGTGCCGGTGGTCGGGATGCCGTAGGTGAAGCCGGCCTCCAGGTCGGAGGTGGCGGCGAAGCCGGCCAGGTAGGCGGCCCGGGCGGCGGCCACCGCGGAGCGCTCGTGGGCCCGCCGGGCGCCCATCTCGATCACCGGGCGGCCGCCCGCGGCGGCGGTCATCCGGGAGGCGGCGGCGGCGATCGCCGAGTCGTGGTTGAGGATCGACAGGATGACCGTCTCCAGGATCACCGCCTCGGCGAAGCTGCCCTCGACGGTGAGCAGCGGCGAGCCGGGGAAGTACGCCTCGCCCTCGGGGTAGCCGTGCACGCTGCCGGTGAAGCGGTAGTCGGCGAGGAAGCGCAGGGTCTCCTCGTCGACCACCCGCTGGTCGGCCAGCCAGTCGAGTTGCGGCACGGTGAAGCGGAAGTCCTCGATGGCGTCCAGCACCCGGCCGGTGCCGGCCAGCACGCCGTAGCGGCGGCCGTCGGGCAGGCGGCGGGTGAAGACCTCGAAGACCGAGCGGCGGTGGGCGGCGCCGCTGCGCAGCGCGGCCTGCAGCATGGTCAGTTCGTAGCGGTCGGTGAGCAGCGCGGAGCTGCGGTGCGCGGTGGTGGCGTCCATGGGGATGATGCTACTACCACTTAGCGTCAGTTTGACGATTTCTCTCGCGGCGGGCTCGTGTCGGACCGCGCGGGGGCACCCTGATTCGCTCCCGCGTCCCTCGGATGGAAGCATGGGACGGGGGGAAGCCGAGGTCGACGAGGAGAGACGGACTGTGAGTGTCGCGCCGGTGGAGATCGAGCGCCCGGAGGTGGAGGGGGTTCCGGTCACGGAGCCGGACACGCCGTGGGTGACCATCGTCCACAACGACCCGGTCAACCTGATGAGCTACGTCCAGTACGTGTTCCAGAGCTACTTCGGCTATCCGAAGGACAAGGCCCGCAAGCTCATGATGGACGTGCACCACAAGGGGCGGGCGGTGGTCTCCAGCGGCACCCGCGAGGAGATGGAGCGCGACGTGCAGGCGATGCACGGCTACGGCCTGTGGGCCACCCTGCAGCACGACTGACCGACCGTCACCCACCATCCACGAGGGACTGATTCCACACACATGGCCAGTTTTTTCGAGAGCACGGGCCACGGCGGTGCGGCGATCGAGCTGGACGAGTTCGAGGCGTCCATCCTGCGCTCACTGGAAGTCCAGATGCTGGAGCTGATCGGGCCGCCGCCCGGCGGGGAGAGCGACGACCCGCTGGCCGCGCTGTTCGCCGAGGGCCCGAGCCGGGCCCCGGGCGACCCGGCGCTGCTGCGGCTGTTCCCCGACGCGTACGGCGGCCCGGGGGCGCCCGAGGACCCGCGGACCGCCGAGATGGCCGCCGAGTTCCGCCGCTACACCGAGCTCGACCTGCGGGCCCGCAAGCGCGAGGACGCGCTGGCGGTGGTCCGGGCGCTGGACGGGCTGGGCGGCGCGGGCGGCGAACTGGAGGTCGGGCCGGACGACTTCCAGCGCTGGCTGGGCGCCATGAACGACCTGCGGCTGACCCTGGCCGTCCGGCTGGAGGTCTCCGAGGAGGACGCGGACGAGCTGTACCGGCTGCCGGACTCCGATCCGCGCAAGCCGCTGGTGATCGCCTACCTGTGGCTGGGCGGGCTGCAGGAGAGCCTGCTGGACGCGATGACGGGCTGACGGGCTGACGGCGGGTCGGCGGCGGGTCGACGAGGGCCGCGCCCGTTTCCTTCCTATTGTCTGATTGATCCGGCACCGCCCGCTTCCGGGCGCCGCCGGGGCTTTCGCGTGGTTCACTGCTGCCTCCCCGGGAAGACGGGGCCCGTCGGCCGCCCGGCCGGCGGGGACCGGGAGGCGAGGCGGGCGGATGGCGCAGCAGGTGACGGACGGGACGGCCGGGGCGACCGGGCCGGTGCCGGACGAGGAGGGCTACCAGCGGGGGCTGGGCAGCCGGCAGATCCAGATGATCGCGATCGGCGGCGCGATCGGCACCGGCCTGTTCCTCGGCGCCGGCACCGCCATCTCCAAGGCCGGACCCAGTCTGCTGCTCAGCTACGCGGTGGCCGGCGTGGTGATCTTCGTGATCATGCGGGCGCTCGGCGAACTGCTCACCTACCGCCCGGTGTCCGGCAGTTTCGCCGAGTACGCCCGGGAGTTCCTCGGCCCGTTCGCCGGGTTCGCCACCGGCTGGACGTACTGGCTGTTCTGGGTGGTCACCGGCATGGCCGAGACCACCGCCGCCGCCGTCTACGTCCGCTTCTGGGCGCCCGGCATCCCGCAGTGGACCACCGCGCTGGTCTTCCTGCTGCTGCTGTACGCGGCCAACCTGATCTCGGTGAAGGTGTTCGGCGAGATCGAGTTCTGGTTCTCCATGGTCAAGGTGACCGCCATCCTCGGGATGATCCTGATCGGCGTCGGCGTGCTCACCCTCGGCTTCTCGGACGCCGGGGACACCGCCTCGGTCGCCAACCTGTGGCAGGACGGCGGCTTCTTCCCGGAGGGCGTCGGCGCCACCGTGATGACCCTGCAGATCGTCATGTTCGCCTACGTGGGCGTGGAACTGGTCGGCGTCACCGCGGGGGAGAGCGAGGACCCGGAGAAGACCCTGCCGCGGGCCATCAACACGCTGCCGCTGCGGATCGCGCTGTTCTACGTCGGCGCGCTGCTGGTCATCCTCTCGCTGGTGCCGTGGAGCGAGTTCCGGCCCGGCGTCAGCCCGTTCGTCGCCGCCTTCGGCAGGATCGGCATCCCGGCGGCGGCCGGGATCGTCAACTTCGTGGTGCTCACCGCCGCGCTCTCCTCCTGCAACTCCGGGATGTACTCCACCGGCCGGATGCTGCGCGACCTGGCCCTGCGCGGGCAGGCCCCCGGGCGGCTCACCGGGCTCAACGCCCGCCGCACCCCCGCCGCCGCGATCACCGTCTCCTGCCTGCTGATGGGCGCCGGCGTGGTGCTCAACTACTGCGTCCCGGAACGGGCCTTCCAGTACATCACCTCGGTCGCCACCGTCTGCGGCCTGTGGACCTGGGGCGCCATCCTGGCCAGCCAGATCCGCTACCGGGCCGCCTGGACGTCCGGGCGGCTGCCCGCCCCGAGCTTCCGCGCCCCCGGCGGCAACTGGAGCCGCGCCCTCGCGCTGGCCTTCCTCGCCCTGGTCGCCGTCCTGATCGCCGTCGACCCCGACACCCGGATCTCGCTGTACGTCTTCCCCGTCTGGGCGCTGTGCCTGACGGCCGGCTACGCGGTGCTGCGCCGCCGCGACCCGGCCGCGCTGGACGCCGGACTCCGCCCGGAGGAGGGCGGCTGACGCCTCGCTATCCTGGCCGCATGCTGACCATCACCCGAGAACTGCGCGACCGGATCGTCGCCCACGCCCGCGCCGACCACCCGGACGAGGCGTGCGGCGTGGTCGCCGGACCGGCCGGCACCGGGCGCCCCGAGCGGTTCGTCCCGATGCTCAACGCCGCCCGCTCGCCCACCTTCTACGAGTTCGACTCCGGTGACCTGCTCAAGCTCTACCGGGAGATGGACGACCTCGACGAGGAGCCGGTGGTGATCTACCACTCGCACACCGCCACCGAGGCGTACCCCTCCCGCACCGACGTGAGCTACGCCTCCGAGCCGTTCGCCCACTACGTGCTGGTCTCCACCGCCGAGGGAACCGACGAGGCGGACCCCTACCAGTTCCGCTCGTTCCGCATCGTGGACGGCGTGATCACGGAGGAAGACGTGCAGGTGGTCGAGGCGTACACCGCCTGACCCGGGCCCGGTGAGGACGGGCCGGTC
>NZ_JBHUWH010000074.1:0-24025 GCF_042670125.1 Kitasatospora sp. NPDC057198
GCTGGTGGCACTGCTCGCCGGGCCGCCGCGCCCCCGCACGCACGACCTGTCCCCCGCCGACCGGGCCCGCCTGCGCGCACGCCTGCGCGAGCGCCGGGCCACGGGGGCACCCGGCACCGCGACACCCGGCGCCACAACGCCCGTTACCGCGACGCCCGCTGCTGCGACGCCCACCCCCACAGCGCCCGCCCCCGAACCGTCCGCCGCCGCAACGTCCGCGCCGGAGGAGGCCCGATGAGGATCCTGCTCGCCCAGAACCTGATCCACCTGCCGTCGCACGGCGGGGCCAACCGCTCCAACCGGCTGCTGTTGGAGCGGCTGGCCGCGCGCGGGCACACCTGCGAGGTGGTCGGCCCGCTGACCGGCGCGCTGGCCACCGTCGAACCCGGGCAGGCCGTTCGGGCGCTGGTCGAGCGCGGCGCGGCGGTCCGCTCCGACGACGGGGAGACCGTCGTCTACACCCATCGCGGCGTCACGGTGCACGCGGTGCGCTCGCCGTCCCTGCTGCCCCGCACCGTCCGGGCGGTGGCCGACCGGTTGCGCCCGGACCGGACGCTCGTGCCGGGCGACGACCCGGGCCACCTGATGCTCGGCGCGGCGCTCGCCGCGACCCCGGACCGGGTGGTGTACCTGGTCCACACGATCCAGCAACTGCCGTTCGGGCCGGGGGCGTTCCACCCGAGCGAGGCCGGGACGCGGCTGGTGCGGCGGGCGGCCCGGCTGGTCGCGGTCAGCGACGCGGCCGCGACGTACCTGCGCGAGCACGCGGGGCTGGCCGCGGAGGTGGTGCGCCCGCAGGTGTACGGGGCGGGACCGTTCCCGCTCCTCGGGCGGCCCGGGGAGGGGGCCGTGACGATGGTCAACCCCTGTGGCTACAAGGGCATTTCGGTGCTGCTCGGGCTGGCCGACGCCCGGCCGGAGGTGCCGTTCCTGGCCGTCCCGACCTGGGGTGCGGACGCCGCCGACCGGGCCGAGCTGGCCCGCCGGCCGAATGTCGAGGTGGTCCCGCCGGTGGACGACATCGACGAAGTCCTGTCCCGGACGGGGGTGTTGCTGATGCCCTCGCTGTGGGACGAGACCTTCGGCTACACCTGCGTGGAGGCGATGCTGCGGGGCGTGCCGGTGCTGGCCTCGGCGGTCGGGGGGCTGCTGGAGGCCAAGTTGGGCGTACCGGGCTCGCTGCCCGTCCGCCCGGTCACCGCGTACCGCCGCGAGCCGGGCGCGGCTCGGCCCGAACCCGTCGTCCCCGAACAGGAGTTGGGCCCGTGGCTGGCGGCGCTCGACGCGCTGCTCGGCGACCCGGCGCACTACGCGCGGCAGTCCGCCGCGTCCCGCGCCGCCGCACTGGCGTTCGTCGACGGCCTCGATCCAGACGCCTTCGAGCGCTGCCTGGCCGAGCCGCTGCCGTCCGGAGCACCGTCCGGGGCGCCGTCCGGGCCACCGACCTCCGGCGCCGCGGCCCCGCTGGACCGCACCGCCGCGCTGCGCCTGCTGGCCGCCCGCCGACGCGGCGCCGCCACCGCCACCGCCGACACCACCACGACCGAGGAGTGACCGCCGTGCTGAACCCCCCGTCCGGCCCGGAGCCGGACGACGCGGACCTGGCTTCGCTGCTGCTGATCCGGCACGTCGAACTGGCGCTGCTGCGGCTGTTCGGCGAGGGCCTGGTCAGCGGCACCACGCACACCTGCCTGGGCCAGGAGTACGTGCCGGTGGCGCTGGCGCCGCTGCTGGGCACGGCGGACATGGTGTTCAGCAACCACCGCGGCCACGGCCACTACCTGGCGCTGACCGGCGACGCGGAGGGCCTGCTCGCCGAGGTGCTGGGGCGGCGGGGCGCGGTGTGCGGGGGCGCGGGCGGCAGCCAGCACCTGTACACGGGTGGGTTCCTGTCCACCGGTGTGCAGGGCGAGAGCCTGCCGGTCGCGGTCGGCGCGGCGCTGCGCCGGGCCCGGGACGGGGCGGGGGCGCTGGCACTGGCGTTCATCGGGGACGGCACCTGGGGCGAGGGCGCGGTGTACGAGGCGCTGAACCTGGCGGCGCTGTGGCGGGCCCCGCTGGTCGTGGTGGTGGAGCACAACGGCATCGCCCAGTCCACGCCCACCGAGCGGCAGTTGGCGGGCAGCATCGGGGCCCGGGCGGCGGCGTTCGGCATCGCCCACCACCGTTCGTCGACGTCCGAAGTGGCTTCGCTGCGTGCCGAGTTGGCCCCGCTGCTGGATCAAGTGCGGTCCGGTGGAGGCCCGTTGGTGGTGGAGCTGGACGTGCCGCGGCTGGGCCCGCACAGCAAGGGCGACGACACCCGGGGCGCGGAGGAGCTGGCGGAGCTCGGCGCGCGCGACTGGTACCGGGCTCGGGCGGGCGCGTCCGAGGAGCGGTTCGCGGCCTGGGACGCCAAGCAGTCGGCGCTGGTGGACGCCCTGGTGGCGGAGGTGGTCGCCCGGCCCCCGTCGGACGGCCGGGCCCGCGCCCGGTCCGCCGCGCCGCAGCTGACGCCCGTACCGCCGGTGGCGCCGCCGTCCGCCCCGGCCGTCCCGGAGCGGGTCGCCGAGAACCTGAACCGGGCACTGCACGAGCTGATGGCCGCCGACCCGACCGTGCACCTGCTCGGCGAGGACGTGTCGGACCCGTACGGCGGGGCGTTCAAGGTGACCCGGGGCCTGTCCACCCGGTTCGGCGAGCGGGTGCGGTCGACGCCGCTGAGCGAGGGCGCGATCACCGGGGTGGGCGCCGGCCTGGCGCTGGCCGGGGAGCGCGCGGTGGTCGAGATGATGTTCGGCGACTTCGTCACGCTGGCCTTCGACCAGTTGGTGAACTTCGCCGCCAAGTCGGTCTCCATGTACGGCCGCCGGGTGCCGGTGCCGCTGCTGGTGCGCTGCCCGGTCGGCGGGCGGCGCGGGTACGGGGCAACGCACAGCCAGAGCCCGCAGAAGCACCTGATGGGCGTCCCCGACCTGGACCTGTACGAGCTGAGCCCGTTCCACGACGCGGTGCCGCTGGTGCGGCACGCGCTGTCCACCGGCAACCCGTCGGTGCTGTTCGAGGACAAGGTGCTGTACACCGAGCGGCGGTTCACCGGCGACACCGTCGACGAGGTGCTGCGCTGGCGGCTGGACGGCGGCTCGGCACTGGGCCCGGCGCTGGGCACGGCCGTGGTCGGCCCGGCGGGCGTGGACCGGCCGGACGCGGTGGTGATCGCCCCGGGCGGCCTGGCCCGGCGGGCGGTGAGCGCGCTGCGCTCGCTGCTGCTGGAGGACGAGCTGTGCGTGCGCCTGCTGGTCCCGGCCCGGCTGTACCCGCTGGACGCCGACCGGCTGGCCGAACTGTGCGGGCGGGCCCCGGCGGTGGTCGTGGTGGAGGACGGCACCCCCGGCGCGGGCTGGGGGACGGAGGTGGCGCAGGCGCTGCACACCCGGCTGTGGTCGGTGCTGCGGGCGCCGGTGCGGGTGCTGACGGCGGCGGACCGGCCGGTGCCGGCGGCGCCGCATCTGGAGGACGAGGTGTTCGTCCGGGACGAGGACGTCCGGCGGGCGGTCCGCGCGCTGGCGGAGCAGGTGTCGGAGCAGGTGTCGGCGGAGCGGCTGTCGGCGGAGTACGGGGAGGAGCGGTGACGGTGACCGAGTACCGGATGCCGAAGGTCAACACCAACGACGCGGCGTACACCCTGCTGGGGTGGCTGGTCGAGGACGGCGGGAAGGTCGCCGAGGGCGAACCGCTGCTGGAGGTGGAGACCTCGAAGGCGGTCGAGGAGCTGGCCGCACCGTCCGGTGGGCTGCTGGAACTGCTCGTCCCGGCGGGCCGCGAGTGCGCCCCGGGCGAACTGCTGGCCCGGCTGCACCCCGACGCGGCCTCCCTGGACGCGGCCCGGCGGCAGCCGGCGGCAGCCGCCGACTCCCCCGCCCCGGCGGCCGGCGGCCCGGTCCTGACCGCCCCGGCCCGGTCCCGGCTGGCCGAACTCGGCATCCCCGAGTCGGCGGCGCTCGCGCTGGACGTGCCGGTGGTGCGCCGCGCGGAGGTCGACCGGCTGGCGGCGCGGCTCGCGGCGGCGGAGCAGACCCGCCCCGAGGCCGCCGCACCGGAGGCCCCGCAGACAGCACCGGCACCGCAGGCAGCACCGGCACCGCAGACAGCGCAGGCACTGGCAGCGCAGGCGGCGCAGGCACCGCAGGCGGCACCGGCGGAGCAGGACCCGCCGGGGACGGTGCTCGCCCCGCTGTCCCGCAACCAGCGCGCCGTCGCGGCGACCGTCACCGCCTCGCACCGCGAGGTGCCGACGGCCTTCACCGCCGTGGACGTGGACGTCACCGACGCGCTCGCCTCCGGCCGTGAACTCGCGGCGGCGGCCGGCACCCTGGTCGGCCTGGCCGAGCTGACGGCGGCCGCGCTGGCCACCCGCCGGGCCACCGATCCGGCCTGCTTCGCGGCGCTGACGGCCGACGGGACGGGCACCCGGCTGGTGCCCGGCGCGCACATCGGGGTGACCTTCGACCTGGGCGCGGGCCTGTTCGTACCGGTGCTGCACGACGCCGACCGTTCGTCGTTGGGCGAACTGTCCCGGGCGATGATGGGCCACCGGATGGCCGCGCTGCGCGGCGCCTTCCGCGACCGCGACCTACAGGGCGCGAACATCACGCTGACCCTGCACACCGACCCGGGCGTCGCCCTGGCGCTGCCGGTGGTGTTCCCCGGCCAGGCATGCGCGCTGTCGCTGGCGGCCCCGCGCACCGTCGTGCTGCCCGACCCGGACGGCACCGGCTTCCGGGCCCGCAGCCTGGTCCACCTGGGCGCGGCGTTCGACCACCGGCTGCTGAACGGCCGCCAGGTGGTGTCCCTGCTGACGGGCGTGAAGACCCTGCTGGAGGCCCCGCACCGACTCGCCGGAGAGACCCTGTGAACCCGCCCGCCCCCGCCGCCGGCCCCGCCGCCCCGCCGGAAGCCCGCGCCGACGGCCCGGTCCCCACCGACCCCCGCACGCCCCCGTCCGGTTCCTCCTCGTCCTCCCCTTCCCCCGCGTCCTCCCTGTCCCCCGCCGCCTCCGCCGCCTCCGCCGACCGGCGCGCGCTCGCCGCGCGCCTGCTCGCGGCGCGCCGGCAGTCCTCGGCGGGCCGGGGCGTGCCCCGGCTGCCGCGGGACGGCCGGCCGGTGGTGTGTTCGGCGGAGCAGCGCCGGCTGTGGTTGGCGGAGCGGATCGGCGGCCCGGCCGCGTCGCCGCCGGTGACGGCGGGCCTGGCGCTGGACGGCCCGCTGGACCCGGACCGGCTGGCGGCCGCGCTCGCGGTGGTGGTCGACCGGCACCCGGTGCTGCGGACGCGCTACGCGGAGGTGGACGGCGAGCCCGTCCAGTTCCGCCCCGAGGCCCCGCTGACGCCCCGCCAGTCCGCCGACCTGATCGACGTGGTGGACCTCTCCTTCGCGCCGGAGCCGGAGCGCGAGGCGCTGGCCGCCGCCCTGGCGGTGGAGGCGGGCGGGCACCGCTTCGACCTGGCGGCGGGGCCGATGCTGCGGCTGACGGTGCTGCGGCTGGCCGCCGACCGGCACCGGCTGCTGCTGGTGTGCCACCACATCGCGGCGGACGCCCGTTCGGCGGACCTGCTGACCGCCGAGCTGGCGGCGGCGTACCGCGGCGGCGGCGCGCCCGCCCCCGCGAACGGCCCGGACACCCCGACGGCCCCGGACGACCCGAAGACCCCGGACACCCCGAACTCCCCGACGGCCCCGGACGACCCGAACTCCCCGGACGACCGCCCGCAGTACGCGGACTACGCGGCCTGGTCGCGGTCCCGGCTGGACCGCGTTCTGCCGGAGCGCCTGGCGTACTGGCGGCACCTGCTGGACGGTGCGCCCCCGGTGCTGGAGCTCGGCCTGGACGCCCCGAAGGCTCCCGGTGGCGCCGGTCGCCGTACCGCGACGGTCTCGGTGCGGGTGCCCGGCGCGGTGGTGGAGCGGCTGCGGGGGGTCGGCGACGGGGCGCGGCTGACGGGCCACACGGTGCTGCTGGCCGGGTTCCTGGTGCTGCTGGCGCGGTGCGCGGGGCGCCGGGAGGTGACGGTGGGCGTGGTGTCGGGCGGTCGTCCGCACCCCGAACTGGACGCCGTGGTGGGCTGTTTCACCGATCTGCTGCCGTTGCGGGTGTCGCTGGCGGACGATCCGGCGTTCCGGACGTTCGCTCCCCGGGTGCGGGAGGCGCTGGCGGCGGGGCTGGCGCAGGCCGCGCCGTTCGACCGGATCGTGTCGGCGGCGGCGCCGCGCCGCGCGCCGGGGGTGCACCCGGTGTTCCAGGTGCTGTTCGTGGAGCGCACGGAGGTCTCGGCGGCGCCGGGCGGGCCGGGTGCCGGGTGGGGTCCGGGCCTGGACGCCGCGCCGTGGGGGCAGGAGGTCGACGGCACCGGGTACGACCTGGTGCTGGCGGCGGGGGTGGGGCCGGAGGGCGCGGAGCTGGTGCTGACGTACCCGTGCGAGCGGTTCGCCCGTGCGGCGGTGGCGGGGTTCGCGGACGCGCTGGTCGAGTTGCTGGCGGCGCTGGCGGAGCGTCCGGGGGCCGCGCTGAGCGCCGTCCGGACGGCGGAGCCGTGGCGTCCGCCCGTTCCCGCGCCGGCCCGTCCGGCCGCTCCGGCGCGGGGGGAGCCCGCGGCGGGGGGCGGGGGCAGCGGCCCGGTGGCGGAGTTGCGCGCGCTGTGGGGGGAGGTCCTGGGCCTGGCGGAGGTCGGCGACCAGGACGACCTGTTCGCGCACGGCGGGGATTCGCTCGCCGTGGTGCGGATCGCCGCCCGGATCGCCGAGCGCTTCGGCGTGGACGTCCCGGCCTCGGCGTTCTTCGAGTCCCCCACCCCGGCCGGCTTCGGTGCCGTGCTGGCCCGTCTCACCGAGGAGCAGCAGCATGTCTGAGCGCGAGTACCCGCTGACGCCGGGCCAGCAGCGGATGTGGTTCCTCCAGCGGCTGGACCCGTCGGACGTCTCGGAGAACCTGGTCACCCTGCGCCGGCTGACCGGTCCGCTCGACCCGGAGGCGTTCCGCCGGGCGGTGGCCGCGGTGGCGGCCCGGCACGAGCCGCTGCGGGCGTCGTTCGCGGAGGTCGACGGCGTGCCGGTGCAGCGGGTCGCGGACCGGGTCGAGGTGCCGGTGGCGCTGCACGACCTGCGGGCCGAGCCGGATCCGGAGGCCGCGGCGCTGCGGCTGGCCGAGGCGTGCGGCGGGCGGCCGTACGCGACGGACCGGGGGCCGCTGCTGCGGATCGAGCTGTACCGGACGGGCGAGTGGACGCACGTGCTGCTGCTGGCGGCGCACCACCTGGTGTCGGACGGCTGGTCGATCCGGCTGTTGCTGGACGAGCTGCTGGCCGCGCACCGGGCGGTGGCGGACGGCCGGGAGCCGCAACTGCCGGAGCTGCCGGGCGGGTTCGGCGACCACGTGATGTGGCAGCGGGCCCGTGCGGAGGGGCCGGCGGCGGACCGGGCGGCCGCGTACTGGGCGGCCGAGCTGGCCGCCCCGCCCGGCCGGGGCCTGCCGCCGGGCACCCCGCCGGCACGCACCGCGGCGGCGCTGTCCGCATCCGCTGGCGGGACGGCGCCGTCCGCGTCCGGTGGCGCGGCGCATTGGGTGCGGGCCGAGGTCGACGCGGTCTCGGCGACCGCGGTCGAGGAGTTCGCCCGGCGGCACTCCTGCACCCCGTTCATGGCCTGGCTGGCGCTCTACCAGCTGCTGGTGGGCCGGCACACCGGGCAGTCGGACCTGGTGGTGGGCGCGCCGACGGCCGGGCGCGAGCGCCGGGCGGACGAGCAGTTGGTGGGCTGCTTCACGGCCGTCCTCCCGCTGCGCGCCGACCTCGGCGGCGAGGCCGGTTTCGCCGCCCTGCTGGAGCGCACCCGGGCGACCGTGACGGGCGCGCTCTCGCACCCGCAGGTCCCGTTCGAGCGGCTGCTGGGCGAGCTGGGCACGGCGCGCGGGGAGGGCCAGCGGCAGCTGTTCCGGCACTGGTTCAACCTGCACACCGAGTCGGCCGCGCCCGACCCGTCCGCCGACGACGGCCCGCTCGAGGTGGAGGCGCTGCCCGGCCTGCCCGCGCCGACGCCCTTCGACACCTCGCTGGACGCCTGGCCGGCCGCCGACGGCGGCCTGCACCTGCTGCTGGCGTACGACCCGGCGGTGCTGGACGCCGCCGCCGCGCAGGCCCTGCTGGACCGGCTGCCGGGCCTGGCCCGCCACGCCCTGGCCGAGCCCGAACGGCCGGTCGCCACGCTCTCGCTGCTCTCCCCGGACGAGGAGGGCGCGCTGCTGCGCGGCCCGGACGGCGTGCCGGACGACCCGGAGACGGTGCTCGACCTGCTGCTGCGGCAGGCCGCCCGGACGCCGGACGCGGTGGCCCTCCGGGACGGCGAACGGTCGTTCTCCTACCGGGAGTTGATCGCCGGAGCGCGCCGGGCGGAGGCCGCCGTCCGCGCCGTGGGAGCGCTCCCGCGCACGCCGGTCGGGCTGCACGGCGGCCGCTCCGCCGAACTGCTGACGGGCCTGCTGGGCATCCTGCTGGCCGGCTGCGCCTACCTCCCGCTCGACCCGGCCCTGCCCGCACCCCGCCTGCGCACCATGCTGCACGGCGCGGGCGCCACCGCCGTGCTGACCACCCCGGACGCCCCGGACACCGACACCGGCCTGCCCACCGCCCGCCTCACCCCGCTCGACGACGCCCAACCCCCCGCCCCGGGCAGCGAGTTCGCACCCCCGACCCCCGCCGACCCGTCCCCCGCCAGCCCGGCCCCCGCCGACCCGGCCTACGTGCTGTACACCTCCGGTTCGACCGGCGAGCCGAAGGCGGTGGCCGTCCCGCACCGGGCGCTGCTGGCGCGGGTGCGCTGGATGGGCGCGGCGTACGGGCTGGGTCCGGGCGAGCGGGTCCTGCAGTTCGCGTCGCTCGGTTTCGACACGCACGTGGAGGAGGTCTTCCCGGCGCTCGCGCACGGCGCCGAGGTGGTGCTGCTGCCGGTGCTGTCCGCCGAGCTCCCGGACTGGCTGGACGGTCCGCAGGGCCGTTCGCTGACGGTGCTCGACCTGCCGACGGCGTACTGGCAGGAGCTGGTGGCGGCCGGTCCGGCCGTCCCGTGGCCCCCGGCGCTGCGTGTGGTGGTGCTGGGCGGCGACCAGGTGGCGGCGGCCTCGGTCGCGGCCTGGCGCGAACGCTTCGGCGACCGCGTCGAGTTGTGGAACACCTACGGTCCGACCGAGGCCGCGGTGATCGCCACCGCCTGCCGGCTGGGCCCGGCCGACGCGGCCGCCCAGCCGGGCATCGGCCGTCCGATCGCCGCAACCGTCGCCCACCTGCTGGACGACGGCGGCCGCCCGGTGCCGCCGGGGGTGCCCGGCGAGCTGTGGCTGGGCGGGGACGGTCTCGCCGACGGCTACCTGGGCCGGCCCGAGCTGACCGCGGAGCGGTTCGCCGCGGATCCGTTCACCGGCGGCCGGATGTACCGGACGGGGGACCTGGCCCGGCTGCGGCCGGACGGCGCGCTGGAGTTCCTGGGCCGCCGGGACCGCCAGCTGAAGGTGCGCGGGTACCGGGTGGAGCCCGCCGAGGTGGAGGCGGCGCTGCTGGCGCTGCCGGGCGTCGCGCAGGCCGTGGTGGACCTGCACGACGAGGCCGGGCGGCAGCTGCTGGCCGCCTGGGTGGTCCCGGCCGGCGCCGGACTTCCGCCGCACGGCGAGGAGTTGCGCCGGAGCCTGCGCGCCGTCCTGCCCGCCCACCTCGTCCCGGACGTCTGCCTGCCGCTGGAGCGGCTGCCGCTGACCGTCCGCGGCAAGCTCGACCGGGCCGCGCTGCCCTCCCCCGCCACCGCCGCCCCGGCCGCCGCCACCACCGAGCACGTCCCGCCCGGTACGGACGCCGAACTCCTGGTGGCCGAGACCTGGTCCGAGGTGCTGGGCCTGGACGTGGAGCGGATCGGCGTGCACGACGACTTCTTCGCGCTCGGCGGCCACTCGCTGCTCGCCGTCCGGGTGCTGGCCCGACTCCGCACCGCGCTCGAACTCGACCTGCCGGTGCGGGTGTTGTTCGAGGCACCGACGGTGGCCGGCACGGCCGCCGCCGTCGAGGAGCTGCTGCTCGCGGAGATCGACGCGCTCAGCGAGGACGAGGTGCGGGCCCTGATCGACGGGGGTGCCCCCACCCCGTGACCACCTCCACCCCCACCTCCACCCCCGCCCCCGCCACCGCCCTCACCCCCACCCCCACCGACGTACGCGCACCGCTCCAGGAAGGCGCCCCGGCCGCATGACCACCACCCCCGCAGCCCCCGTCACCCCCGTCACCCCCGGCACCACCGGCACGCCGGCCGCCGACGCCCGCGCCGAACTGCTCGCCCGCCGCCTGCGCCGCGCCCGCACCGCCGCCCCGGCGGCGGCCGTACCGCGCCGCCCGGAGGGCACCGCGCCGCCGCTGTCCTTCGCGCAGGAACGCCTGTGGTTCATGGACCAGTTCGTGCCGGACAGCACCGCCTACACCGTGCCGCTGGTGGTGCGGCTGCGCGGCCCGCTGGACCAGGAGCGGCTGTCGGCGTCGCTGGAGCGGCTGGTGGCCCGGCACGAAAGCCTGCGGATGCGCTTCCCGGCGGCGGCCGACGGCTCGCCGACCGTGGTGGTCGACCCGCCGGGCGGCGTCCGGCTGGAGGTCCGCACCGTCGACCCGGCGGCGGCCCCGGCCGAACGGGAGGCCCAGCTCGACGCCTGGGTGCGGGAGGAGACCGGCCGGCCGTTCGACCTGGCGGCGGGCCCGGTGGTGCGGGCGGCGCTGCTGCGGGCCGACGAGCGGGACCACGTGCTGGTGGTGGTGCAGCACCACATCGTCTCGGACGGCTGGTCCAGCGAGCTGTTCCTGCGCGAGCTGCTGGCCGGCTGCCACGGCGGAGACGCCCCTCCGGCACCCGAACTGCCGGTGCAGTACGGCGACTTCGCGGCCTGGCAGCGTGAGCGCTACCGGGGCGAGGTGCGCCGGGCCGACCTGGACCACTGGCGCGGCCGGCTGTCCGGCGTCCCGCCGCTGGACCTGCCGGCCGACCGCCCGCGCCCGGCGGTGCCGACGCTGCGCGGCGCGGGCCACGGCATCGCGCTGGACGCGGCGACCAGCCGGGCGGTGCTGGCGCTGGGCGCGGCGCACGGCGCGACGCCGTACATGACGCTGCTGACCGCCTACCAGGCGCTGCTGGGCCGCTGGTGCGGGCAGGACGACTTCGCGGTCGGTTCCACCGTCGCGGGCCGGACGCTGCCCGAACTGGAGCCGCTGGTGGGCCTGTTCGCGAACGTGCTGGCGCTGCGCGCGGACCTGTCGGGCGACCCGGGGTTCACCGCCCTGCTGGCGGACGTCCGGGAGCGGTTCGTCGCCGACCTGGCGCACCAGGAGATGCCGTTCGAGCAGCTGGTCGAGGAGTTGGCGCTGCCGCGCGACCCGAGCCGGACGCCGGTGTTCCAGACCTCGTTCACGCTGCTCAACTACGAGCGCGCCGAGGCCGGTTCGGCGGAGGGCGGCCCGGAGGTCGGCCACCAGCCGTTCACCACCGGCTCGACCCGCTTCGACCTGGAGCTGTACCTGCGGCACACCGACGAGGGCCTGCACGGCTACTTCACCTACAGCTCCGACCTGTTCGAGCCCGGCACGATCGCCCGTCTCGCCGAGCTGTTCCACCGCCTGCTGCGCCAGGTCGTCCGACACCCCGAACTCCCGCTCTCCCAGCTCGACCTAACCGATCCGGCGGAGCTCCGCACCTCCCTGGAGGAGTGGAACGACACCGCTCTGGAGCTCGCCCCCGGCACCCTGCACGGCCGCTTCGAGGCTCGGGCCGCCGCCACCCCGGACGCGGTCTGCCTGGTCGTCGACGCCACCGGCAAGCGGCTCAGCTACCGCCAACTGGACGAGCGGGCCTCGGCGTTGGCCGCGCACCTGGCCGCCGCCGGGGTGGGTCCGGGCAGCGTGGTCGCGGTCTGCGCCGAGCGCTCGGCCGAGCTGGTGGCCGCCCTGCTGGGCGTGCTGAAGGCGGGCGGCGCGTACCTGCCGCTCGATCCGGACTCCCCGGCCGAACGGCTGTCCGGCATGCTGGCCGACGCCGCGCCCCGGGCGCTGCTGGCCCAGGACGCGCTGCGCGACCGGCTGCCGACCGAACTCCCGCGCGGTACAAGGCTGTTGTCCCTGGACGACAGTGCGCTGCGGCGTCCCCCGGCCGAGCGCCGCCCGCTGCGCCCGGCCGGCCCGGACGACCCGGCGTACGTGATCTTCACCTCGGGTTCGACCGGCCGTCCCAAGGGCGTGCTCTGCTCGCACCGGGGCATCGACAACCGGCTGGACTGGATGCAGCGCGCCTACCCGGTCGGGCCGGCGGACGCGGTGCTGCAGAAGACCCCGGCGGCATTCGACGTCTCGGTGTGGGAGCTGTTCTGGCCGCTGCGCGAGGGCGCCCGCCTGGTGATGGCCCGTCCGGGCGGCCACCGCGACGGCGCCTACCTGCGCGACGCGATCCGCGAACACGCCGTCACCACCGCGCACTTCGTGCCGTCGATGCTCGCCGTCTTCCTCGCCGAGGAGGGCGTGGAGCGCTGCACCGGCCTGCGCACCCTGGTGTGCAGCGGCGAGGAACTGCCCGCCGACCTGGCCCGGCAGACCCTGGAGCGGCTGCCCGGCATCGGCCTGCACAACCTGTACGGCCCGACCGAGGCGTCCGTCGACTGCACGGCCTGGACGTGCACCCGCGAGAACCTGGCGGGCGTCCGCCGCACCCCGATCGGCCGGCCGATCCAGAACATGCGGGTGTACGTGCTGGACCGGCACGGCCGCCCGGTGCCCGCCGGGCTGCCCGGCGAGCTGCACATCGCCGGGCCCGGCGTCGCCCTCGGCTACCTGAACCGGCCCGAGCTGACCGCCGAGCGCTTCCGCGACGACCCGTGGGGCCCGCCCGGCTCCCGGATGTACGCCAGCGGCGACCTGGCCCGGCACCGGCCCGACGGCACCGTCGAGTACCTGGGCCGCACCGACCAGCAGGTCAAGCTGCACGGCCTGCGGATCGAGCCAGGCGAGGTCGAGGCCGCGCTGCGCGCCCTGCCGGGCGTGCGGGAGGCGGCCGTCGCGGTCCGCGAGGACCGGCCGGGCGTGCGCCGCCTGGTCGCCTGGACCGTCCCGGACGGCAGCGGTGCCGACACCGCGCCCGCCGCCCTGCGCGCGGGCCTGCGCCGCAGCCTGCCCGACTCGATGCTGCCCTCCGCGTACGTCGTGCTGGACGCGCTGCCGGTCGGCCCCACCGGCAAGCTCGACCGCAGGGCGCTGCCCTCGCCCGCCCCGGCCGTTCCGGGCGCCGACCGGGAGGAGCCGGCCACCGACGCCGAGCGGGTGGTCGCCGGGGTCTGGTCCGAGGTGCTGGGCGTCCCGCTGCCCGGCCGGGACGACGACTTCTTCGACCTGGGCGGCCACTCGCTGCTCGGCATCAAGGTGGTCGCCAAGCTGCGCACCGCGCTCCCGGACGCCGCCGGCCTGTCGCTGATGGACCTGTTCAAGCACCCCACCGTCCGGGCGCTGGCCGCGCTGGCCGCCACCCCGGCCGCCGACCGCGGCCCGGCCCGCGTCCTGCACGAGCTGACGCCCCGGCAGGCCGCCGACCCGGTGCTGACCCTGGTGTGCGTCCCGTACGGCGGCGGCAGCGCGGCCGTCTACCAGCCGCTCGCCGACGCCCTGCCGCCCGGCCACGCCCTGTTCGCGCTGGCGGGCACCGGCGAGGAGATGGGCCGCTCCGAGGGCCGGGCGGCCTTCCCCGAACTGGTCGCCGCGGCCGTCGCCGAGATCCGCGAGCACGTGCGCGGCCCGGTCGCGGTGTACGGGCACTGCGGCGTCGGCGGGGCGCTGGCCGTCGCGCTGGCGCTCGCCCTGGAGGCGGACGGCCGGGCCGTGGAGGCGGTGTACACCGGTGCGATCTTCCCGTTCGCCCGGCCGCGCGGCCCGGTGACCCGCCTGATGACCCGGATGGAGCGGCTGACCGGCGACCGCCGCTACCGCGACTGGCTGACCTCGCTGGGCCTGAGCCTGGACGACGTCGACCCGGCCACCGCCCGCCGCCTGGTGCGGGACATGCGCGTCGACAGCGAGCAGGCCGAGGAGTACTTCACCGGGCTGCTGACCCGCGGCGTCACCCCGCTGGCGGCGCCGGTGGTCTCGGTGGTCGGCGAGCGCGACGACATCACAGACTACTACGGGGAGCGCTTCCGCGAGTGGCACTTCGTCACCGGCACCACCGCCCTGGTGGTGCTCGCCGAGGCGGGCCACTACTTCCTCAAGTACCGGGCCGCGGAGGTCGCCGCGATCCTCACCACCGTCCACCGCGAGCTGCCCGACGGGGCCCCGCCCGCCCCCGCGGAGGACGCCACCTGGCACCTCGCCGACGTCTCCCGCTCCGCCGCCCCGCCCGCCGCCACCGCGCGGGCGAGGGCGGCCGCGCCCGCGCCCGGCATGCCGCGCTTCCTGGCGGTCGCCGCGGGCCAGCTGGTGTCGATGGCGGGCACCGCCACCACCGAGTTCGCGCTGCCGCTGTGGCTGTACCTGAGCAGCGACTCGCTGCTCCAGCTCGCCCTGCTCTCCTCGCTCGCCCTCGTCCCCGGCCTGCTGGCCGCCCCGCTCGCGGGCACCGTCGCCGACCGCTACAGCCGCCGGGCCGTGATGCTGGCCGCCGACACCGCCGCGGGCGCCACCCAGGCCGCGATGCTGGCCCTGCTGCTCGCCGGGGCGCTGCACCGCCCGGCGGTGTACGCCCTGATGACGGTGCTGTCGGTGGCCCTGACCTTCCAGCGGATCGCCTGGTCCTCCGCCGTCCCGCAGCTCGCCCCCAAGCGCTTCCTCGGCCACGCCAACGGCCTGGTCCAGGCGGGCGGCGGCGTGGTGCAGTTCGCGGTGCCGCTGCTGGCGACGACGGCGCTGGCCACGGTCGGCCTGCGCGGCATCCTGATCGCCGACGTGTGCAGCTACGGGGTGGCGATCGCCGTCACCGCGGCCCTGCGCTTCCCCCGCACGCTGGGCTGGCGCCGCCGGGAGAGCGTCGGCGCCGAACTGCGGGCCGGCTTCCGCCTGGCCCTCGGCACGCCGGGGCTGCGCGCGATGCTGTTCTTCTTCGCGGGGACGAACCTGCTGGTCGGGCCGCTGTTCATCTTCTTCCAGCCGCTGGTGCTGGGTTTCGGCTCGCTCGCCGACGTCGCCCGGGTCTCGCTGGCGGGCGGCGCCGGCATCGTCCTGGGCGGCACCGTGATGGCGGTGTGGGGCGGCCCGTCCCGGCACCGGATGCGCGGCGTGCTGGGCGCGTTCCTGCTGATGGCGGCGGGCTGCCTGGTCACCGGCCTGCGCCCGTCGACGGCGCTGGTCGGCGCGGGCGTGTTCGGCATGTTCCTGGGCCTGACCGTGATGAACACGGTGTACGCAACGATCGTCCAGGTGAAGGTCCCGGCCCGGTTCCACGGGCGGGCCTTCGCGGTGAACGCGCTGTTCGCCTGGTGCACGATGCCGATCGGCTTCGTCCTGCTCGGCCCCGGCACCGCGGCCCTGCTGCAGCCCGCCCTGGAGCCCGGCGGGGCGCTCGCCCCCACCGTCGGCCAGCTGATCGGCACCGGCCCCGGCCGCGGCCTCGGCCTGACCTACGTGCTGTTCGCGCTCCTCCTGATCGCCACCGGCCTGGTGCTGCGCCGCGTCCCGGTGTTCGCCCACTTCGACCAGCAGGTCCCCGACGCCCGCCCGGACGACCTGGTCGGCCTGGAGGCGCTCCACAACCGGGCCTAGCGGCCCCGGCTCCGTCGCCCGCTCGCCGTGCCGAGCGGGCGGGGAGGCCGGAGGATGGCAGGGACCGGTGTCCCCGAGAGGCCAGGAGGGTTCCCGTGAAGGAGCTCGAGTTCACGCAGAAGCGGACGCTGTCGCGGACCGAGGCCGCCGACCAGTTGGAGGCGCTGGCGGCCGCGCTCAGGCGCGGCGGGCAGGCCGAGCTGGAGCTCGGTCCCGGCCGGCTGACCGTGCGCATCCCCGACGAGCTGCGCACCGAGATCGAGGTCGAGCTGGACGGCGACGAGATCGAGCTGGAGATCGAGATGTCCTGGCGCACCGGACAGCCGGAGGGCTGAACCCGGGCGGGGGCACAGCCGGAGGGCTGAACCCGGGCGGGGGCACAGCCGGAGGGCTGAACCCGGGCGGGGGCGGGCGGGCCGGAACCCCGCTCAGCCGCCGATCGCCGACATCGGCCGCTCCGGCTGGTGGAACTCCGGCTGGTCGATGCCCGCGCCCGCCTTCTTGCCCCACATCGCGGCCCGCCACAGCTCGGCCAGTTCGGCGTCGTCCGCGCCGGAGCGCAGCGCCCCGCGCAGGTCGGTCTCGCCGGTCGCGAACAGGCAGTTGCGCACCTGCCCGTCGGCGGTGAGCCGGGTACGGTCGCAGGCACGGCAGAACGGGCGGGTGACGGAGGCGATCACGCCGACCGTCGCGGGGCCGCCGTCGACCAGCCAGCGTTCGGCGGGGGCGGCGCCCCGGGCGGCGGACGGTTCGGGGGTCAACTCGAAGCGGGCGCGCAGCAGTTCGAGGATCTCCTCGGCGGTGACCATCCGCGTCCGGTCCCAGCCGTGCTGGGCGTCGAGCGGCATCTGCTCGATGAAGCGCAGCTGGTAGCGGTGCTCGATCGCCCAGGCCAGCAGGTCGGCGGCCTCGTGGTCGTTGACGCCGCGCATCAGGACGGCGTTGAGCTTGACCGGGCGCAGTCCGGCGGCCTCGGCGGCGGCGAGGCCGTCCAGTACGTCCTGGTGGCGCTTGCGGCGGGTGAGCCGGGCGAAGGTGTCGGGGTCGAGGGTGTCGAGCGAGACGTTGACCCGGTCGACCCCGGCGTCGCGCAGGGCGGGGGCGATCCGGGCCAGGCCGATGCCGTTGGTGGTGAGCGAGATCTCCGGCCGGGGTTCGAGCCCGGCGCAGGCGGCGATGATCGCCACCAGCCCGGGGCGCAGCAGCGGTTCGCCGCCGGTGAAGCGGACTTCGCGCACGCCCAGCGTGCCGACGGCGAGGCCGACCAGGCGGACGATCTCCTCGTCGGTGAGCAGTTCGGGCTTGCCGAGCCAGTTCAGGCCCTCTTCCGGCATGCAGTAGGTGCAGCGCAGGTTGCACCGGTCGGTGAGCGAGACCCGCAGGTCGACGGCCTGCCGGCCGTAGGTGTCGAGGAGCATCCCGGCGCCCGCCTTCCTGGAAGGGGCCCGCTGGCCCGGCCACCGTGCGGTGGCCGGGCCAGCTTAACGCCGCTCCCGGACACCGCCGGGGAGGCGTTCGCTCAGTGGGCGCCGAGGCCGGTGAGCGAACGGACCTCCAGTTCAGCGTACTTCGCCGGGTCGGCCTTCTCCTTGGAGAGGTAGGTGCCGATCACGCCGGCCAGGAAGCCGACCGGGATGGAGACCAGTCCGGGGTTCTCCAGCGGGAACCAGTCGAAGGAGCCGCTGGGGATCAGCGCCTTGGCGTTGCCGGAGACCACCGGGGAGATGACCACCAGGCCGACGGAGGTGATCAGGCCCGCGTAGGTGGAGGCGACCGCGCCGGTGGTGTTGAACCGCTTCCAGAACAGCGAGTAGAGCAGGGTGGGCAGGTTGGCGGAGGCGGCGACCGCGAAGGCCAGGGCGACCAGGGCGGCGGCGTTCAGCTTGTCGGCGAAGATCGACAGCAGGATGGCGATCGCGCCGATCGCGACGGCGGCGAACTTGGCGCTGGCGACCTCCTCCTTCTCGGTGGCCTTGCCGCGCCGGATGACGTTGGCGTAGAGGTCGTGGGCGAAGGAGGACGAGGAGGCCAGGGTGAGTCCGGCGACCACGGCGAGGATGGTGGCGAAGGCGACCGCGGAGATCACCGCAAGCAGCACCGCGCCGCCGGTGGTCCCGGCGCCGCCGCCGAGGTGCTCGGCGAGCAGCGGGGCGGCGGTGTTGCCGGACTTGTCGGCGGCGAGCGCCTTGCGGCCGACCAGGGCGGCGGCGCCGAAGCCGAGGGCGAGGGTCATCAGGTAGAAGACGCCGATGATGCCGATCGACCAGAGCACCGACTTCCGCGCGGTGCGCGCGGTGGGGACGGTGTAGAAGCGCACCAGGATGTGCGGCAGCGCGGCGGTGCCGAGGACGAGGGCGATGCCGAGGCTGAGGAAGTTGAGCTTGGTGGTGCCGTTGGTGCCGTACTTGAGGCCGGGCTGCAGGAACTTGTCGCCGCTGCCGCTGGCCTTGGCGGCGGAGCCGAGCAGTTCGGACAGGTTGAAGTGGAACTTGGCGAGCACCAGGACGGTCATCAGCCCGGCGCCGAGGATCAGCAGCACGGCCTTGATGATCTGCACCCAGGTGGTGCCCTTCATGCCGCCGATGACGACGTACAGCACCATCAGCGCGCCGACCGCGACGATCACCCAGCGCTTGGCGGCGTCGCCCTGGGCGCCGAGCAGCAGGGCGACCAGCGAGCCGGCGCCGACCATCTGGGCGAGCAGGTAGAAGATCGACACCACGATGGTGGAGATGCCCGCGGCGGTGCGGACGGGCCGCTGGCGCATCCGGAAGGCCAGCACGTCGGCCATGGTGTAGCGGCCGGAGTTGCGCAGCGGTTCGGCGACCAGCAGCAGGGCGACCAGCCAGGCGACCAGGAAGCCGATGGAGTAGAGGAAGCCGTCGTAGCCGGAGAGCGCGATGGCGCCGGTGATGCCGAGGAAGGACGCGGCGGACATGTAGTCGCCGGAGATCGCCAGGCCGTTCTGGAAGCCGGTGAAGCCGCGGCCGCCGGCGTAGAAGTCGGAGGCGTCGCGGGTGCTGCGGCCGGCCCAGAGGGTGATGCCGAGGGTGGTGAGGACGAACACCCCGAACAGCGACATGATCAGGGTGCGGTGGTCGCCCGCGGAGGTGGCCAGCTGCATCATTCGGCGGCCTCCTCGGCCACGGCGGTGCGGTCGACGGGCTGCGCGGGCAGCGTGGCGTCGGCGCGGCCGCGGATGACGGCGGCGCGCGGGTCCAGCTGCCGGTCGGCGAACCTGGCGTACCAGGCGGCGATGGCGAAGGTGCTGACGAACTGCAGGATGCCGAGCACCAGCGCGAGGTTGATGTTGCCGACGACCTTGGTGCTCATGAAGCCGGGGGCGTAGCAGCTGAGCAGGACGTACAGCAGGTACCAGAGGACGAATCCGGCCGTGACCGGGAATGCGAAGTTCCGGAAGGAGCTTCGGAGCTGCCGGAACTCCGGTGACTCCTCGATACGTTGGAACGATTCGGGGACTGGCTCGGGCGGGGGTGCCACGCGGGGTCTCCTGACGTCTTCGGTGCGACGGACGATCAGATGGACGTGAGTGACGTCACATTGAGTGCGCTGCATGCTAGATCCAGGAACGGACGCCGAGAAGCTTCCCCACGCGATGTGGCCGAAAACCGTCCTGAACGCGCCACCGGGGCGGCCGCTTTACGGCCACCCCGGTGTGATGATCATTCAACTACGGCTGTTCGGCGGGCAGTTGCCCACCCGTCCGGCGGACCTCAGAACGCGATCCGCACCTTCAGCGCCGTCCGCTCGTCCATCGCCCGGTAGCCCTCCGGCACCCCGTCCAGGCCCACCGTGCGGTCGAACACCGCGCCCGGGTCGATCGCCCCGGAGAGCACGTCGCCCAGCAGCTCGGGGATGTACGCGCGGGCCGGGGCGACGCCGCCGCGCAGCTGCACGTTCCGGTTGAACATCTGGCCGATGTCGACGCCCGCGCTGCCGCCGTGCGGCACGCCGACGTAGCCGACCGCGCCGCCGTCCCGGGCGATCGAGATCGCGGTACGCATCGACTCCTCGGTGCCGACCGCCTCCAGCACCGCGTGCGCGCCCTGCCCGCCGGTCAGCTCGCGCACCGCCTCGACCGCCGCCTCGCCGCGCTCGGGCACCACGTCGGTGGCGCCGAAGGAGCGGGCGATCGCGGTGCGGCCCGCGTGCCGGCCGAGCGCGACGATCCGGCCCGCGCCGAGCCGGTGCGCGGCCAGCACGCCGCACAGCCCGACCGCCCCGTCGCCGACCACCGCGACCGTCGCGCCGGGCCGCACGCCCGCCGAGACCGCCGCGTGGTGCCCGGTCGCCATCACGTCGGACAGCGCCAGCAGTCCGGGCAGCAGCTTCTCGTCCCCGGCCGCCTCCTTGGGCAGCTTCACCAGCGTCCCGTCCGCGAACGGCACCCGGACGGCCTCGCCCTGCCCGCCGTCCGACCCCGGGGTGCCCCAGAAGCCGCCGTGCGGGCAGGAGGTCTGCAGGCCCTCGCGGCAGTACTCGCACACGCCGTCCGACCAGACGAACGGGGCCACCACCAGGTCGCCGACCGCGAAGCCGCGCACCTCGGCGCCGGCCTCCTCGACGAAGCCCAGGAACTCGTGCCCGATCCGCTGCCCGGCCTTGCGCTTGGCCACGCCGCGGTACGCCCACAGGTCGCTGCCGCAGATGCAGGCGTTCAGCACCCGCACGACCACGTCGGTGGGCCGCTCGATCCGCGGGTCCGGCACCTCCTCGATCCGGATGTCCTGGGGGCCGTGGATCACGGTGGCGCGCATGAGGGGAGTCCTTCGGTGTAGCGGGCCCGCGGGTGTCTGCACCCGGGCTTCCCACTGTAAGCCGCCGCTCGCACCCGCTATTCCGGGCGGAGCGGTCCGGGGCCGCCCGCCGTTCCCCGTAAAGTGGTGCGTTATGTACGCGCCATTCCCGTCCTCGCCGCTCCCGGCACCGCGCACCGGCCCCGGCGGGGGCACCGGGCGCGGGTTCGCCGTGGTCGACGTGGAGACCACCGGTCTCGGCCGCTCCGACCGGGTCATCTCGGCGGGCGTCTACCAGCTCGACCCGGCCGGCGAGGTCACCGACCACTGGTACACCCTGGTCAACCCCGAGCGGGACCCGGGACCGGTCTGGATCCACGGCCTGACCAGCGAGGTGCTGGCCGGCGCGCCGACCTTCCCGGAGATCGCCGCCGAGTTCGCCGAGCGGCTGCGCGAGCGGGTGCTGGTCGCCCACAACGCGCTGTTCGACTGGAACATGATCTCCCGCGAGTTCTCCCGGGCCGGCCTGCGCGCCCCGGTCGAGCAGCGGCTGTGCACCATGGTGCTGGCCCGCGACCTGCGGCTGCCGCTGCCCAACGGCAAGCTCTCCTCGCTGGCCGCGCACTTCGGCGTGCACCAGCGCCAGGCCCACCACGCGCTGGACGACGCCCGGGTGCTGGCCGAGGTGTTCCGCCCCTCGCTGGAGCTGGCCCGCAGCGGCGGCGTCCCGCTCCCGCTGACCGCCTGCGTGGCCGTGACCGACCTCGGCGAGGACGCCGCCGCGGCCGCGGCCCCGGCCCGCGGCTCCTGGGGCTCCTCCTACCGCCCCAGCCGCAAGCGCCCGGCCTGCCCGTACCCGAACCCGGGCCGCTGGGCGGACGGCTCGCCGCTGGTGCAGGGCATGCGGGTGGCGATCAGCGGCGACACCGCCACCGACCGCGAGCTGCTGGAGGACCGCGCCACCGAGGCCGGCCTGCACATCGCCTCCTCGGTGAGCCGGCTCACCAGCCTGCTGGTCACCAACGAGCCGGGCTCCTGGAGCGGCAAGGCCCGCAAGGCCCGCGAGTACGGCACCCCGGTGGTCGGCGAGGACGCGTTCCTGCAGCTGCTGCGCGAGGTCGCGCCGCACCCCGGTGCCTGACGCGGCGGTAAGGAGGGTTAGCGTGCCGGGTGTGTACCGATTCCTGCTGTCCGTGCGCTGGGCGGTCATCGTCCTGGTGGCCGCGGTGCTGGTCCCCACCATGATCAAGCTGGGCTTCTGGCAGTACCACCGGCACGAGGCCCGGGTGGCCCGCAACGACCTGGTGGCGCGGAACCTGGGCAGCACCCCGGTCGCCTTCGACTCGCTCTCCGCCCCCGGCTGGTCCGTCCCGACCGGCGAGGTGTGGCGCACGGTGACCGCCACCGGCAGCTACGACACCGGGCACGAGGTGGTGATCCGCGGCCGCACCGAGCCCGGCGGCTCCACCATCGGCTACTTCGTGGTCACCCCGCTGGTGCTGGCCGACGGCCGGGGCTCGGTCCTGGTCAACCGCGGCTGGGTGGAGTCCGCCGCGGACGCCGCCAGCATCCCGGACGTCCCCGCCCCGCCGTCCGGCGAGGTGACCGTCACCGGCCGGCTGCGCGCCGACGAGACGTACGCCTCGCTGGGCGTGAAGAACCGCGGCGGCCTGCCGGACCGGATGTTCAAGGTGATCAACACCGCCGAGCAGGCGAAGTACGCGAACAGCACCGTGCTCGGCGGCTACCTGGAGCTCGCCTCCTCCCGGCCGGCCGCCGGCCCCTCCCCCGAGCTGCTCGCCGAGCCCGGCCACTCCGACATCGGCCCGCACATGGCGTACGCGATCCAGTGGTGGCTGTTCACCGCGCTGATCCCGGCCGGCCTGGTGGTGATGGCCCGCCGCGAGGCGAAGCAGAACGCGGCGGAGCGGGCCGCGCGGTCGTCGGAACCCGTCGGCGCTACCGGCTGAGCGGCGGTCGGCGCTACCAGCTGAGCGGCGGCGGGTCGAGCGGCTGCTCGGCCCAGATCGTCTTGCCGTTGCGGGTGTAGCGGCTGCCCCAGCGCTCGGTCAGCTGGGCGACCAGGTAGAGGCCGCGGCCGCCCTCGTCGGTGAGCCGGGCCCGGCGCATCCGCGGCTGGGTGGAGCTGGGGTCGGAGACCTCGCAGGTCAGCACCGAGGAGCGGATCAGCCGCACCATCACCGGCCCGCCCGCGTACCGGATCGCGTTGGTGACCAGTTCGCTGAGCACCAGCTCGGTGGTGAACACCAGCGCGTCCAGCCCCCACGCCTCCAGCGCCCGGGTGGCGGCCTCGCGCACCCCGGCGACGGCGGACGGGTCGGCGTCGATGGTCCACACGGCGGTGTCCTCGGGCGGCACCGGGTGCAGCCGGGCCAGCAGCAGCGTCACGTCGTCGCTCAGCCCGGCGGTGGACATCTCCGCGACGATGCCCCGCCCGGCCGCCGCCAGGTCCCCGCCGAGGTCGGCCTCGCCGAGCCGGGCGGCCAGCTGGGCCATGCCCTCGTCCAGGTCGCCGCCGCTGCCGCCCTCGATCAGCCCGTCGGTGTACAGCGCCAGCACGCTGCCCGCGCGCAGCGCGCACTCGACGGTCTCGAACGGCAGCCCGCCGACGCCGAGCGGCGGCCCCGGGTTGACCGGCAGGTACTCGACCCGGCCGCCGGGGTGCACCAGCGCGGGCGGCGGGTGCCCGGCGCTGGCGGCCTGGCAGATGCCGGAGACCGGGTCGTAGACGGCGTACACGCAGGTCGCCCCGGAGGGGTCGGCGACGCCGCGCTCGCGCTCCTCCTCGCTGCCCTCGACGACCAGCTGGGAGACCAGGTCGTCCAGGTGGACCAGCAGTTCGTCGGGTTCCAGGTCGAGGTCGGCGAGGGTGCGCACGGCGGTGCGCAGCCGGCCCATGGTGGCGCTGGCCTGCAGCCCGTGGCCGACCACGTCCCCGGCGACCAGGGCGACCCGGGCGCCGGAGAGCGGGATCACGTCGAACCAGTCGCCGCCGACGCCGGTCGCGGTGTCGGTGGGCCGGTAGACGCTGGCGGTGGTGGCGGCGGGCACCGCGGTCTCGGCGGGCGGCAGCAGCGAGCGCTGCAGGCCGACGGCGGCCCGGTGCTCGCGGGTGTAGCGGCGGGCGTTGTCCAGGGCGAGCGCGGCCCGGGCGGCGATCTCCCGGAGCAGTTCGAGGTCCTCGTCCTCGTACGGGCCCTGCTCCTCGCCGCGGCGGACGGTGACCCGGCCGAGCGGGCCGCCGCGGGCGTGCAGCGGGGCGCTCATCGAGAGCGGCCCGGTGGCGGCGGCGGTGCCGAGCCGTTCGCGGCCGAGCGGGCCGAGCGGGCGGCTGTCGGGTCCGGGCGGCCCGGCGGTGGCGGTGCGGCGGACGGCCAGCAGCCCGTCGGCGCCGGGCGCCGGTTCGTCGCCGGTGAAGACGGCCTCGGCGATGTCCACCTCGGCGCGGTCGCCGAGGCCGGGCAC
>NZ_JBHUWH010000075.1:0-23938 GCF_042670125.1 Kitasatospora sp. NPDC057198
ACCCCCATGCGGGAGAAGGTCGTATCCGGTATTAGACCTCGTTTCCAAGGCTTGTCCCAGAGTTCAGGGCAGATTCCCCACGTGTTACTCACCCGTTCGCCACTGATCCACCCCGAAGGGCTTCACCGTTCGACTTGCATGTGTTAAGCACGCCGCCAGCGTTCGTCCTGAGCCAGGATCAAACTCTCCGTGAATGCTTCCACGAAAGAGCGGCACGGCAACCACCGGAATAGGGCGGCCCCGCGCACTGCGTCCTCGCTAGTGTTTTACTTCAAAAGGAATCTCCAACCCCGACGAGACGTCGAGGCCGGGGATGTCAACATATCTGGCGTTGACTTTTGGCACGCTGTTGAGTTCTCAAGGAACGGACGCTTCCTTCGACCGGCCTTCCGACCGTATCTCCGGGCGCTTCGTTCTTTCGTGTTCCCAGCTTATCAGAGGTTTTTCGCTCCGATTTCCATTCCCGCTGGGGTGGGAATTCCTTCGACTTCGCTGCAGACCTTATCAAAAGCTCTGCACTGCTCGGCTTCGGGGTTTTGCCTGACCGGGCCAGCATCCTCTCGGACGCGCTGCCTCGATTTGGCGGTGTCGTAGACACTACGCCTGGGCCGACCGTGTGTCCAGTCGCTCCCAACCGTTCAAACCTACTAGCCCATAGGAATCACGTCAATGGTCCCGCCGGGTTGATCATCAGGCTACCAGGTTTGCCAGGGCACCCGTGACCACGCCACGCCGCAGGGGCCGGCGGTCAGCCGACCATGGGCTGGTGGTCGGTGCGGTCGGCGGCCTCGACGTCGCCGATCTCGCCGCCGGTGGCGGCGCGCTTGCCGAGGACCAGGGCGTAGACCAGGAAGAGCGCCTCGACGGCGATGCCCATGCCGATGCGGAGCCAGCTGGGGAGGGCGGAGCCGGTGACGAAGCCCTCGATGAAGCCGGTGACCATCAGGACGACGGTAAGGCCGATGACGGAGCCGATGACGGCCCGGCCCTCCTCGGCGAGGGCGACCGCGCGGGTGCAGGGGCCGGGGTCGATGACGGTCCAGCCGAGGCGGAGGCTGAGGCCGCCGGCGACGAAGATGGCGGTCAGTTCGAGCAGGCCGTGCGGGATGAGCAGGCCGAGGAAGAGCTGGAGGTGGTCGGCGGAGGCCATCATGCCGATGCCGCCGCCGAGGTTGAAGACGTTGGTGAGCAGGATGAGCAGGACCGGGATGCCGAGCAGGACGGCCGAGATCAGGCACTTCGCGGCGACCCAGGCGTTGTTGGTCCACACCTGGGCGGCGAAGTTCGCCGACGGGTGATCGGTGTAGTAGCTCTCGAACTCGCCGCCGGACTTGGTGAGTTGCTCGTACTGCTCGGGCGACATGATGGCCCTGACGATCTCGGGGTGGGTGCCTATCCACCAGGCGATCACGGCGCTGAGGACGAAGGAGACCGCGCCGACGGTGAGCCACCAGCGGCGGGCCCGGTAGAGGAGCGCGGGGAAGCTGACGGTGAAGTAGCGGGCGGCGTCGCGCCAGGAGGCGGCGCGGGCGCCGGCGACGGCGTTGCGGCCGCGGACGACCAGGGTGGTGAGCCGGCCCTCGACGCCGGGGTGCGGGGCGGTGGCCTGGACCTGGGCGAGGTGGCTGGTGGCGCGCTGGTAGAGGGTGATCAGCTCGTCGGACTCCTCGCCGGTGAGGCGGCGGCGACCGCTGAGGACCTCCAGACGGTGCCATTCCGCCTGGTGGGCGGCGACGAAGACGTCCAGGTCCATGACGGCTCTCTCCGGGGGCGCGGCGGGGCTGACGGCGGCCGCTGGTTGGTGTGCGGCCGGGCTGTTGCGGGGCTTAGCTTGCCAGAGCGGGCGGCGGGTGCGTCAGGGTTGTCGGGAGTGTGATTCCGAGGGGCGGTCCGGGGTTACCCGCCGGGGGTGCACGGCCTTATGTTTGCCGCTGTTGATGGAGGGGGTCGGGTCGTGCGACGCGGGGTCGCCGGCGGGCCGCGGAGCGGAGTGGGTGGGTGGCGTGAGCGAGCTGGTGACCGGTGAGGCGGTCGTCCTGGGGCTGCGGACGGCGAGGCTGCCGTCCCGGGCCCTGGCCAGGCTGCTGGACTGGGCCGTGTACATGCTGGCGTTCTTGATCCTGACCCTCGGCCTGCTGCTGGGGCTCTCCGACCTGGAGGATGCGGCCCGCCAGGCGCTCACGATCGTGGTCCTCGTGTTCTGCACGGTGCTGCTGCCCACGCTGATCGAGACCCTCTCGCAGGGGCGCTCACTGGGGAAGCTCGCGCTGGGGCTGCGGGTGGTGCGGGCGGACGGCGGTCCGATCCGGTTCCGGCACGCGCTGGTGCGGGGGCTGGTCGGGGTCATCGACTTCGGGATGCTCGCGATGCCGGCGGTGGTGTCCTCGCTGTGCTCCGCGGAGGGGCGCCGGCTCGGCGACATCTTCGGCGGGACGATGGTGATCCGCGAGCGGCTGCCGCAGGAGGCCCGGAACCAGGGGGCGGTGCCGCCGGTGCCGCCGCAGGTGATGCACGCGCTGGGCGCGGACCTGGTGGCGCTGGACCTGTCCGCGGTGCCGGACGGCCTGTGGCTGTCCGCGCGCCAGGTGCTGGGCCGGATGCAGGAGCTGGACGAGCCGGTGGCGGTCGCGCTGGGCGACCGGCTGGCCGGGGAGATGGTGCAGCGGACGGGGTGGCCGGTGCCGGCGGGGCTGCCGCCGCTGGTGTACCTGGGGGCGGTGCTGATGGAACGGCAGCGCCGGGAGTGGGAGCGGGCCTCGGCGGCGGCGTACGCGGTGTACACGGCGCAGCTGGCGCAGCAGACCCGGCAGGCGCAGGCCGCGGCGCCGACCCAGACCGTGCCCGCCCAGGCCGTGCCGGGACCGCCGGTGCGGCAGCTCGGGTACCCGCAGGCGCCGCAGCAGGCCCCGGCCACCCCCCAGGTCCCCCAACCCCTCCAGGCCCCCCAGGCGGCACCCGCCGCACCGGCCGCACCCGCAGCACCGACCGCACCCGTACCGCTCACCAAGCCCGCCGTCGCGGACGAGGCGCCGGCCGCGGGCGGCGGCGGGTTCGTGCCGCCCGCGTAGCCGGGCTCAGGCGTCGCGGCGCGGGTTGGGCGGCGAGTCGAGTTCTTCGAGGTCGATGCCGGGGGCGCCGAGCAGGACGTCCCCGGTGAGGTGGAGGTCGCGGACCTCGCCGGTGTCGAGGTCGGTGATCCGGTAGTGCTCGACGGGGAGCGGGCCGCTGTCGGTGGGGTGGTCCTGGACGGAGTGGAGCTGCCACCCCTGGTCGAAGGTGCGGGGGGCGAGGGCGTCGCCGGTGAAGGAGACCAGGCGGATCCGGGCGCTGCCGCCGGGGTCGAGGGCGAGCAGCCGGGCGGTGGCGACCAGGAAGGCCGGGGAGTCGCCGGTGAAGGCGTGCGCCCGGTCCTCCCCCTCGGTGGCCTCCCCGCCGCCGGCGGCGTCGGCGCGGACCCAGTGGACGCCGTCGAGCGCGCCGCCGCGGACCTGCCAGCCGCCGGAGCGGAGTTCGAGCCGGATCGGGCGGTGGCGGGCGTCCAGGGTGAGGTCGGTGGTGCCCTGGACGGTGCCGTCGGGGCGGTAGCGCTTGGCGACGTAGCGCCAGCCGGCGGGGCCGGGGGCGCACTGGAAGCGCTCCTCGCCGAGCGGGGTTCCGTCGTGCGGGTCGTGGAGGGAGTAGCGGCCGTTCGGCATGGGGGGAAGCCTACGTAACCGGGTGCAACCTTCCCGGGGGCGGGCGGCATCAGGGGGGCGGTGGTGCGGCCGCACCGCCGGTCTTGGGGAAGGAGGGGCTGCCGGGATGGCGGAGCTGACGCGGGACGAGGAGTTCACCGCGTTCGTGGCGTCCAGGGCGGTCTGGCTGCGGAAGGTCGCGTACCTGCTGTGCGCGGACTGGCACCGCGCGGACGACCTGGTGCAGGAGAGCATCACCAAGCTGTACACCCACTGGGGGCGGGCGGGCCGGGCGGAGAACCGGGACGGCTACGCGCGGACGGTGCTGGTGAACACGTTCCTGGCCGAGCAGCGCACCGCGTGGTGGCGGCGGACCAGGCCGGCGGCGCGGACCCCGGAGCGGGCGGCGGCCGCGGGGCCGGACCTGGCGGTGTCGCTGGACCTGCGGGAGGCGCTGGCGGGGCTGCCGCCGCGGCAGCGGGCGACGGTGGTGCTGCGCTACTACTGCGATCTGTCGGTCGAGCAGACCGCGGCCGAACTGGGGTGTTCCAGCGGCAATGTGAAGAGCCAGAGTTCGCGGGCGCTGGAGGCGCTGCGGCGTTCGCCGACGCTGCGCGCGGCGGGGAGGTCAGGGGCATGAGCGGGGAAGGCGGGGAGCTGTCCGTGCGGATGGCGCGGTACGTGGCGGTGGAGGAGGAGAAGGCGCCGCCCTCGCGGGTGGATCCGGCGCTGGCGGTGCGGCGGGGCCGGGCGGTGCTGCGGCGGCGGACGTGGGCGGTGGTGTCGGCGGCCGCGGCCGCGGCGGTGGTGCTGTCGGCGGGGTCGTTCGCGGTGCTGGGATCCGGGGGCGGGGCGGATCCGGCGGGGACCGGGGTCCCCCGGCAGGGCCGGTCGCCGTCCGGGGGGAACGCGGCGACGGGGCGAACGGTGCTGACGGTGCCGGGCAGGTTCGGCTGGCTGCCGGATTCGGTGACGACGGTGGAGTACCGGGCGGACTCCACGGGGGTGTCCGTGGTCGCCGGGGGTGCGGACGCGGACGCCGGGGGGCGGTTCCACCTGACGGCGTTCCCGGAGGGGGTGGTCCCGGACGTGGATCCGCTGATCGGTGGCGGGGACGGGCTGCGGCTGGCCGCCCCGCCGGTGAACGGGCAGGATGCCTACTGGGTCTCGACGACCGACCAGGGGTACGCGCTGGCGATGAACGTACTGCGGTTCCGCGGCACGAACGGCGTCTGGTTCGAGCTGGACAGTACGGGGCTGGGCGGGGCGGACCGGCAGGAGGTTCCGCTGCGGGTGGCGGCGGGGGTGGTCCCGGGCCGGTACACGCCGCCGATGCCGTTGGCACTGTCCACGCTGCCGGTGCGGGCGCTGGTGACCGGGGCGGAGCTGTCCCTGCCGGTGCGGGCGGACGGCGGCTGGCGCGCGTCGGTGGAGCTCCGGGAGGAGGGCGGCCCGTACCTGCGGGTCTCGGTCGAATCGGAGGGGTCGAGCGGGTCGGCGGCTCCGGATGGGACTCCGACGTGGGCGGTCGACCACCAGTCGTGCGACTCCGCGGGCGGGGTGCGCCGGTGCGCCGCCGCGATGCAGTCGGTGGCGGGCTCCGGGGTGGGTGATCCGGCGGCGTGGCTGGACCGGGTGGTGGCGCGCGGCACGGACGAGGCCGCCTGGTCGGTCGACGTGCTGCCGTAGCGGTCCCGGACGCGCCGGTGCCCCGGCACTCCCCCGCGCGGGGGGTGTGCCGGGGCACCGGGGCGCTGTCAGTAGCGGTACTGCTCGGCCTTGTACGGGCCCTCGACCGGGACGCCGATGTAGTCGGCCTGCTCCTGGGTGAGGGTGGTGAGCTTGACGCCCAGCGCGTCCAGGTGGAGGCGGGCGACCTTCTCGTCCAGGTGCTTGGGCAGCACGTACACGCCGACCGGGTACTGCTCGGTCTTGGTGAACAGCTCGATCTGCGCGATGGTCTGGTTCGCGAAGGAGTTGGACATCACGAAGGACGGGTGGCCGGTCGCGTTGCCGAGGTTGAGCAGGCGGCCCTCGGAGAGCACGATGATCGTCTTGCCGTCGGCCTTGCGCCACTCGTGGACCTGCGGCTTGACCTCGGTCTTCACCACGCCGGGGAGCTTGGCGAGGCCGGCCATGTCGATCTCGTTGTCGAAGTGGCCGATGTTGCCGACGATGGCCTGGTGCTTCATCCGCTCCATGTGCGAGGCGAGGATGATGTCCTTGTTGCCGGTGGTGGTGATGAAGATGTCGGCGATCCCGACGACGTCCTCCAGGGTGGTGACCTGGTAGCCGTCCATCGCCGCCTGGAGGGCGCAGATCGGGTCGATCTCGGTGATGATGACCCGGGCGCCCTGGCCGCGGAGCGACTCGGCGCAGCCCTTGCCGACGTCGCCGTAGCCGCAGACGACGGCGACCTTGCCGCCGATCAGGACGTCGGTGGCGCGGTTGATGCCGTCGACCAGGGAGTGGCGGCAGCCGTACTTGTTGTCGAACTTCGACTTGGTGACGGCGTCGTTGACGTTGATGGCCGGGAACAGCAGCTTGCCGTCGCGGTGCATCTCGTACAGGCGGTGGACGCCGGTGGTGGTCTCCTCGGTGACGCCCTTGATGGTGGCGGCGACCTCGGTCCACTTCTGCGGGGTCTCGACCAGGGTGCGGTTGAGGAGCTCCAGGATGATCCGGTACTCGTCGTTGTCCGCGGTGTCGGGCGACGGCGCGGCGCCGGCCTTCTCGAACTCGACGCCCTTGTGGATCAGCAGGGTGGCGTCACCGCCGTCGTCCAGGATCATGTTGGGGGTCTGGCCGTCGGGCCAGGTGAGCGCCTGCTCGGTGCACCACCAGTACTCCTCCAGGGTCTCGCCCTTCCAGGCGAAGACCGGGACGCCCTGCGGGGCCTCGGGGGTGCCGTTCGGGCCGACCGCGATGGCGGCGGCGGCGTGGTCCTGGGTGGAGAAGATGTTGCAGGAGCACCAGCGGACCTCGGCGCCGAGGGCGGTGAGGGTCTCGATCAGGACGGCGGTCTGCACGGTCATGTGCAGCGAGCCGGTGATCCGGGCGCCGGCCAGCGGCTGGGCGTCGGCGTACTCGGCGCGGATCGCCATCAGGCCGGGCATCTCGTGCTCGGCGAGCTGGATCTCCTTGCGGCCGAACGGGGCGAGGGAGAGGTCGGCGACCTTGAAGTCGCCGGTGGGCTGGTTCGACATGCGGACTCCTCCTGGGAAGGGCCTGGTTACGGGTGTGCTGAGCGGCAGAGGGCGCGCGGGAGCGACCCTCTGCTGCGGCACAATCCGTCGGAGGACCTCTCTCCCTCGACCGGAGCCCGCTCCGATCGACCGCCATCAGCAGCGACGTTTGGCACTGCTGACGAATCTACACCGATCGGACGCGGCTCAGTGGGCGTTCCGGCCCGGTCCGCCCGGGGTGGCGTCCGCGTCGGGGCCCGCGAGGGCCTTCTCCTCGGAGTAGATGTCCGGTTCCAGGTAGATCGCGCGGGCGATCGGCACGGCCTTGCGGACCCGCACCTCGGCGTGGTCGATCGCCTCGGCGATCACCGCGGCGCTGTCCTCCGCGTTGACCCCGATCTTGGCGGCGACCAGCAGTTCCTCGGGGCCGACGTGCAGGGTGCGCATGTGGATCACCGAGGTGACGGTGTCGTGGTCGACCAGCGCCTCGCGGATCTTCGCCACCACGTCGGTGTCGGCGGACTCGCCGATCAGCAGCGACTTGGTCTCCAGCGCCAGCACCAGCGCAATGACCACCAGCAGCACGCCGATACACAGGGTGCCGATGCCGTCCCAGACCGCGTCGCCGGTGGCGACGGTCAGGCCGACGCCGCCCAGCGCCAGCACCAGGCCGATCAGCGCGCCGGTGTCCTCCAGCAGCACGACCGGCAGCTCGGGGGCCTTGGCCCGGCGGATGTACGCCGACCAGCCGTGCTGGCCCTTGTCCTTCGACGCCTCCTTGTAGGCGGTGAGGAAGGAGTAGCCCTCCAGCAGGATGGCGAACACCAGCACGCCGACCGGCCAGTACCAGTTCTCCAGCTCGTGCGGGTGGGCGATCTTCTCGTAGCCCTCGTAGATCGCGAACATGCCGCCGATGCTGAACAGCACGATCGAGACCAGGAACCCGTACACGTACCGCTCGCGGCCGTAGCCGAACGGGTGCTCCTCGGTGGCGGCGCGCTGCGAGCGCTTGCCGCCGACCAGCAGCAGCACCTGGTTGCCGGAGTCGGCGATCGAGTGCACGCCCTCGGCGAGCATCGAGGACGACCCCGAGAACGCGAACGCCACGAACTTGCTGACCGCGATCCCCAGGTTCGCGGACAGTGCCGCGACCAGTGCCTTGGTGCCGCCTTCGGTACTCAACCCGGTACGTCCCTCCGCGCGGGCCCGGGGCTTTGCCGGGCCTTTGTTGACGAGGGGACGATACCGTGTCAGCCCCGGGTGGCCAGGCCCAGGTACACCGCCGCGAAGTCGGTCAGGCCGATCAGCTCGGCCAGCGCCTGCACCGGGTCCTCCTGCGCGGAGGTCTGTTCGGTGATCCGGACCTCGTGCGCGGTGGCCAGCCGGCGGGCCCGGGCGACCGGCCAGCCGGGCTGTTCGAGCTCGGCGGCGCCGGGGGTGTGCCGGAGCAGCAGCACCTGCAGCTGGAACGGCACCGGCTCGTCGACCCGGTCGCGGAAGAAGTCGTCCGGTTCGCCGCCGAGTCCGCCGGCGAACATGCCGCGGTGCGCGGTCAGCGCCTGCGGGAGGCGGGCGGCCAGTGCGGGCAGGCCGGCCCGGTCGGCCAGCGCGGCGGCGAACCGCTCCCCCGCGGCGGCGGCCGGGGCGCCCTCGGCCCACAGCAGCGGGACGGTGTCGGCCAGCCGGGCGGCCAGCGTCTTCGCCGGGTTGTCGTACGCGTGCGCGTCGGGGCGGCAGCGCACCGCGACCTCGTCGAGCCGGTCGGCGGCGGCCTCCAGCGCGCCGGGGGCGAGCTGGGCGGCGCCGATCCGGTCGGCCAGCGCCAGCAGCGGGGCCAGGAAGGCCCACAGCGCGGTCGGGTCCTCGGCCGGGAGGTCGGGCTCGGCGTCGGAGCCCTCCGGCTCCACCGCGCTGGGCTCGAAGGGCAGCGGCAGGGCGCGCACCTGGAGCGCCGCCTCGAACAGTTCGGAGCCCTCGGGCGCGATCACCGCGATCGCGCAGCCGCGGCCGTACGCCTGCTCGGCCAGGTTGATCAGGCCGCCCTCGCGGCCGTTCTCGCTGGCCACCACGATCAGGTCCAACGGGCCCGCCCAGCCGGGCAGTTGCCACGTCCCGCCGTCGGTGAAGGCGAAGCCGCCGGGGCGGGCGTCGGACGTCGGCAGCGGCCAGACCTGGCAGCTGGGCACGGCGAGCGCGGCCAGCACGGCGGCGGCGGTCAGCACGGCGCCGTGGCCGGCCACCAGCACCGCGCGCGGCCGGCCGTCCGGGTTCAGGGTGTGGACGCCGGCCGCGTCGGCCCGGCGCAGCGCGATCCGGATCCGGGCACCCGCGCCGGCCAGCGCCAGCAGCTCGCGCCGCCGGTCGGCGCGCTGCACGGCGGCCGGGTCGTCGAGCAGGGAGTCGTCGAACATGGCGGCTGGCCTCCAGCGGCGGGCGGGGCGGGGTCAGGACGGGCGGCGGGCCTCGTCCACCAGCAGGACCGGGATGCCGTCGCGCACCGGGTAGACCAGGCCGCAGCCCTCGCCGGTGCAGCGCAGCTCGTGCGTCTCGCCCTCGGTCTCCTCGGCCAGCGGGGAGCGGCACTCCGGGCAGACCAGGATCTCCAGCAGGAAGGACGGCAGGCTCATGGCGGTCGACTCCGGGGGTTCGGGCAACGGTGCGGGAAGCCGGTGACACAGCAGTACCCCGGCCGGTGGCAACCCTACCGGCCGGGGCACGGGAAAAGTCAGCGGCGGGCTGACCGGGGCGGTCAGCCGCGGACGATCGCCAGCACGCCGTCGCGCAGCTCGGCCATCTTCGCCGGGTCCTTGGCCTCGGCGTTCAGGCGCAGCAGCGGCTCGGTGTTGGAGGCGCGCAGGTTGAACCACCAGTCCGGGCCGGCCACGGTGAGGCCGTCCAGCTCGTCGGTGGTGACGCCCTCCAGGCCGGCGTAGGCGGCGCGCACCTTCTCGGTGGCGGCGGCCTGGTCGGCGACGGTGGAGTTGATCTCGCCGGAGGCGGCGTACCGCTCGTACTTGGCGGTCAGCGCGGACAGCGGGCCGTCCTGCCCGCCGAGCGCGGCCAGCACGTGCAGCGCGGCCAGCATGCCGGTGTCGGCGCGCCAGAAGTCGCGGAAGTAGTAGTGCGCGGAGTGCTCGCCGCCGAAGACCGCGTCGGTGACGGCCATCTCCTGCTTGATGAACGAGTGGCCGACCCGGGTGCGGACCGGGACGCCGCCGAGGTCGCGGACCACCTCGGGCACCGTCCAGGAGGTGATCAGGTTGTGGATGATCGTCGGGTTGGCCTCGCCGGCGGCCTGGGCGCGGGCGATCTCGCGCTCGGCGACCAGGGCGGTGATCGCGGACGGGGAGACCGGGTCGCCGTTCTCGTCGATCACGAAGCAGCGGTCGGCGTCGCCGTCGAAGGCCAGGCCGATGTCGGCGCCCACCTCGCGGACCTTGGCCTGCAGGTCGACCAGGTTGGCCGGGTCCAGCGGGTTGGCCTCGTGGTTGGGGAAGGTGCCGTCCAGCTCGAAGTACATCGGGACGACGTCCAGCGGCAGGCCGTCGAAGACGGTGGGCACGGTGTGGCCGCCCATGCCGTTGCCCGCGTCCACCGCGACCTTGAGCGGGCGGATCGCGGTCAGGTCGACCAGCTTGCGCAGGTGTCCGGCGTAGCCCTCCAGGGTCTCCTTGGCGGACAGCGCGCCCACGGCGGCGACGTCGGCGGCCGGGACGTGCACCTTGCCGTCCTCGTCGAGCCAGGACTCGACCAGTTCGCGGATGTCGGACAGCCCGGTGTCCTGGCCGACCGGGGCGGCGCCCGCGCGGCACAGCTTGATGCCGTTGTACTGGGCCGGGTTGTGCGAGGCGGTGAACATCGCGCCGGGCAGGTCCAGGCTGCCGCTGGCGTAGTACAGCTGGTCGGTCGAGCACAGCCCGATCTCCACCACGTCGGCGCCGCGGGAGGCGGCGCCCTCGGCGAAGGCACGGGACAGCGAGGGCGAGGACGGGCGCATGTCGTGGCCGACGACCACCGCGCCACCACCGACCACCTCGACGAAGGCCGCACCGAAGGCGTACGCCAGCGACTCGTCCCACTGGTCAGGCACGACGCCCCGGACGTCGTACGCCTTCACAAGCTGCTTGAGGTCCCGCACCAGAATGCTCCCGTGTGTGTGCTGCGACGTGCTGCGGACGTACCGGACGCATCCGTCCGAACCGCAGAGGGGCAGCGTACCCGGACCCGGGGAACGGCCGGTGCCGCCGTCCGGGCCCGCGGGTCAGCTCTCCGGGGAGCGCAGCACCCGCAGGTGCCCCCGGCGGCCGGACTCGCCCTCGGGCGGCGGTCCCTGGCGCGGCGTGCGCTCCTGCGGGCGGGCCGCCTCGCGCACCGCGTTGGCCAGCGCCTCCAGGTCGTCGCTGCTGCGCCGCAGCGGCCCGGTGTCGCCCGCCAGGCGGACCACGTCCCAGCCGCGCGGGGCCGTCAGGCGCTCGGCGTGCTCGGCGCACAGGTCGTAGCAGTGCGGCTCCGCGTACGTCGCCAGCGGGCCGAGCACCGCGGTGGAGTCCGCGTAGACGTACGTCAGCGTCGCCACGGCCGGACGGCCGCACGCGGTCCGCGAACAACGACGTACAGAGCTCACGAGGGTGGACGGTACCGCAAGTCGGACCGGCCCGCGAAGACCCGCCCCCCGGCTCGCGTGTCCCGTCGCCGTTACGCGCCGTGCTGGAGTGGTCCACTTCCGGGCATCCAGGGACTACGCTCGACACTGCTATGGACAGCTCCACACCCTCGTCCCCGCCCGGCCCCGGTCGCCGCAAGCACCGCGACCGGCACGGCCGCGGCCTGCGCGGGCCACTGGCCCCGCCGCAGGTGCCCATCTCGCTGACCCGGTCCGAGCTCTTCGACGACTACGTCCGGGAGTCCATGGAGCGGCTGGTGCGGCGCTGGCCGCAGTTGGAGGACGTGGAGTTCGCCGTCCTGGAGGTGCCGCTGCCCGTCAAGGGCGAACCCGAGCCGGACACCGTCCCGCTCGGCCGGGCCGTCCCGGCGGAGCGGGGCCGGCGCAGCCGGATCCTGGTCTACCGGCGGCCGGTCGAGATCCGCGCCAAGTCCCGGGAGGACCGGGCGGCGCTGGTGCACGAGATCCTGATCGAGCAGGTCGCGGAGCTGCTCGGGCTCTCGCCGGACGCGATCGACCCGCGCTACGGCGAGGAGTAGCCCGGCGGGACGCGCACATACAGGGACTCGGGCACGAACGGCGGGACGCGCACAATCAGGGGCCCGGGGAACGGCGGGGCCGTGCTGCTGGCGGCCGGAGCCCATCGAAGTGTCCGTGCTGCTGCGTCGTAGTGACAGAACCGCCAGCAGACCCGGGCTCGCCGTTCCCCGAGCCCCTGGCGGTGCTCCCCTGTGCCCCTGGCGGGGCTTACCCGAGGACGATGCCCGGGTCGGCGGCGACGTGCGGGACCTCCACGGTGGCGTGGTCGTCGCGGAACTGCTGGGTGGTGAAGGTGGGGACGTCCTTGGTGACGGCGCTGAGTTGGCGGGTGGCCAGGACGGGGCCGCCGCCGAGGGTCTGGAGGGTGAGGGCGTAGGGGCCGTTCGCGCCCTCGGGGTCGATGCCCTCGACGGTGACGGTGGTGCCGGCGGGGACGTCGACGTCCTTGGTGGCGGGGTTGCCGCCGCTCGCGCCGGCCGAGCTGGTGACCTTGACCTTGGCGTCGGTGTCGACGGCGGTGAGGATCAGCTTGGTCTGGCCGGCCCGGTTGTCGGCGATCGAGGCGCGGGCGCCGACCGGGGAGCCGCCGGAGAGCCAGGTGGCCTCGGTCTTGCCCTTGTTCTCGCGGTCGACCCGCAGGCCGGCCACGATCGGGGTGGGGTGCTCCTGGTTGGTGGGGGTGAGCCGGATCGCGCTCGCGCCCTCGCGGTTCTCGGCGCTGAACTGGAAGTCGAGGGTGGCGGTCATGCCGGCCTTGACGTGGATGGTCTCCTTGCCGGCGGGCGTGAACCAGCCGTTCTTGCCGGAGAGTTGGACCTTGAGGTCGGCGTCGTCGGCGGAGTCGGTGGCGACCACCAGGTGGGCGGTGGTGACGTCGTCGGGGATGCCGGGGACGGTGACGCTCGGGGCGGGGTCGGCGGAGGGCTCCAGCCAGTCGGTGCCCTTGTTGGTGTCGATGGCGTGGACGCCGGCGCCGATGCGGCCGCTGCGGGTGACGATGTGCAGGGCGAGGTCGTCGACGGCGCCCTTGGTGTAGCTGCTGAGCAGGAGCCGCTGGGACTGGCCGGGGGCGACCGCGATGCCGGTGGCGAGTTCGTTGTCGATGGCGCCCTTGTCGCCGTACATGTGCAGGTCGACGACGGCGGGCAGGCTGTCGGCGTTGACCAGGGTGACGTAGTCGGTCCGGTTGCCGCCGGTGCTCGCGCCGGCGAACCAGAAGCTGGTGCCGGAGGGGACGCAGTCGGCGCCGGAGAGGCTGGTGCCGCCGTTCTCGGAGGTGGTGACCTGGGTGGCGGTGAAGCCGGGGGCGAGGTTGCCGGTGGCGATCGCGAAGCTGCCGGGGGCCTCGTCGTTGTTGGCGGCGGGGCCGGTCGCCGGGACGCCGGGCTTGGCGAGGGAGACCCGGGCGTCCAGCACGGGGGCGGCGGGGGCCGACGGGCTGCCGGAGGGCTGCCCGGACGGGGCGTCGGACGGGGTGCCGGAGGGGGCGTCGGACGGGGAGCCGGAGGGCTGGGCCGACGCGGCGGGCTGCGCGAGGTTCTGCGCGGCGAGCACGTTGTCGGCGTTGGCCTCGGCGAGCCGGCCGGTGCCGGCGCTGCCGGTGCCGCCCTCGGGACTGAACAGGGTGAGGCTGGTGGAGCCGGTGACGCCCTGCATCGGCGGCGGGCAGACCAGCGAGCTGCGTTCGACCTGCGCGGTGGTGCGCGTGCCGCCGGCGGCGGTGGCGGAGGTGGCGGGCTGGCGCAGTTCGGCGACGCCGAACACCAGGCCGAGCACGGCCACGCCGGCCAGCAGGGACTGGCCGGTGCGGCTGCCGCCGGCCACCGCGCTCAGGTCGGGTGCCTTGAGCTTGGGGGCCTTGAACGTGGGCGCCTTCAGGGTGGGCTTCTTCATCGCGGGTCAGCTCCCCGTCCCGGGCTGCTGCGGGTGGCCGCCGCCGTAGGGGTCGTTGGGGTCGTAGTAGGTGGTGGGCTGCTGCTGTTCGGGCAGCCAGGGCTGCTGCTGCTGTCCGTCCTGCTGCGGGTAGCCGGCGGCGTACGGGTCGGTCCAGCCCTGGGCGGGCGGGGTGTCGTAGCCGTACGCCTGCTGCTGCTGGCCGTACTGGTCGTAGCCGTCGCCCTGGTAGGGCGCGCCGACGGGCTGCTGGGTGTAGTCGTAGCCGTAGTTGTCGCCCTGGTAGCCCTGCTGCTGGTACGGGTCGGCCTGGTAGGGGTCGGCCTGGTACGGGTCGGCGAAGGTCTCGGGTTCCGGCTGGTAGGGCGCGGGTTCGGGTTCGCCGGCGGACTGGGGCGGGACGCCGGGGGCGTAGACGCCGGGTTCGGCCGGCGCGTCCTCGCCCTCGCCGCGTTCGGCGAGGCGGCGGGCCCGGCGGCTGCCGGGGGCGGGCGCCTGGGCCTGGGCCTGGGCGGCGAGCGCCTGGGCGGCGGCGACGTCCTCGGGGAGGTCGTCGTCGTTGGTGTTGCGGCGGCCGGGCAGGGCGAGGATCAGGACGACCGCGCCGAGCGCGATCCGGCCCCAGGCCCAGGCGGTGTGGACGGCGCCGCCGGTGCGGGTGACGTCGAGCCGGCCGCCCTCGGCGGGGAGGGTGAAGCCCTGGGCCCAGCCGTCCACGGTGACGGCCGTAAGCGGCTTGCCGTTCAGGGTGGCCTGCCAGGCGGGGTCGGCCTGTTCGGCGAGCCGGAGCTGGCGGCCGGCCGGTCCGGCCGGGATGGTGGTCCAGATGTCGTGCTGCCCGGCGGCGACGGTCACCGGGACGGTGCCGGGGCTGGTGATCTGCGCCCGGCTGCCGGGGACGCTGTTGATCTGCCACAGGCCGGTGCCGTTGTCGAGGCTGAGCCGGACGATCCCGGGCGTGGTGTCCAGCACGTCGCGGACCTTGGCGATCACCGGGTCCTTCACCTGGATGTAGCTGATGCCGTACCCGGCGAGGGTGCGGGCCAGGTCGCCGCCGGAGCCGGCGAGCAGCTTGGCGGTGAGCTGGGACAGCTGTCCGTCGGCGGCGGCGTCCACGGTGCCCTCGGCCTGGCCGGTGGTCAGGCCGGCGCCGCGCACCAGCGCGTACCGGACGGAGACGCCCTCGGCGTCGCCGGTGACGGTCAGGGTGCGGGAGCGGTCGGTGGTGTTGCCGGACTCCGCGATGAACGCCGGGACCTGCGCTTCGGTGCCGCGCCGCAGCGGGCCGTCGGCGCCGGTGACCGCCCACCAGACGGCGGTGCCGACCGGGGCGAGCACGGCGGCGGCGAGCACCAGGGCGGCGACCGGCTGGCGCCAGCCGAAGGCGATGCCGGAGACGCGGGCGTTGGCGCCGTCGGCGCCGATCGCGGCGGCGGCCAGCAGTGCGACGCCGGCGAGCAGGGTGGCGGGGCCGGCCCAGGCGGCGGTCTGCGGGCCGCCGGAGGCGGGGGTGACGCTGGTGCCGGCCACCACGACGGAGAAGACCAGCCCGGCGGCGGCGGCGCCCCAGGCGGCCAGCACGGCGCGGCGGCGGTCGGCGCGCAGCAGGGCGGCGAGCGCGGCGAGCACCACGCCGGCGGACAGCCAGACGGGGGGCGTTCCGGCGCCGCCGGGGTTGACCAGGACCAGGCCGAGCGGGTCGGCGGCGGGACCGTTGAAGCCGGGGACGCCGGCCTCCAGCAGCAGCCGGGACGGGTTCGCCAGCACCTGGAGCGACCAGGGGGCGAGCACCAGGACCGGCAGGCCGAGGATCACCGCGATGCGCAGGCCGAGCAGGCGCACCGCCTGCACGCCGGAGCCGAACGCGCCGCCGCGGAGCACCGCGTGGACCAGTGCGGCCAGGCAGAGCGGGACGGCGATGGCCCAGGTGAGCGGGACGAAGGCGGTGCTGACGGTGAGCAGCAGGACGGTCATCCAGGCGGAGCGCCAGCCGGGGCGGGCGCCCTTGGCGGCGGTCTCCTTGCGGATGCCGAGGCCGGCGGTGATCGCGGCGGCGCGGGCCAGCGGGGGCAGCAGCACGGCGAGCACGGCGGTGCCGATCCGGCCCTGGGCGAGCGCGCCGGTGGCGGCGGGCAGCACCGCGTAGGTGGCGCTGGCCCAGGCGCGGACGGCCTTGGAGGCGATCAGCGGCCGGGAGACCAGGTAGGCGCTGACCGCGGCGAGCGGCACCGAGAGCACCACGATCAGGGTGAGCGCGAGGTCCGCGTGGTCGAACAGCGCCCAGGACAGCACGGACAGCACCGCGAGGTAGGGCGGGTGGTCGGCGGTGGAGCCGGTGCCGACGGGGTGCCAGGGCGCGGCGTACATGTTCCACAGCCCGGCGGCGCCGTCCGCGGCGGGCAGCAGGGCGCCGCCCTGGAGGTAGCCGGAGCCGACCAGGTCGCGGCAGGCGGCCAGGGCGAACACCAGCAGGGCGGCGAACAGCACCGGGGCCGGGCGCCGCACCAACTTCTTGAGCAGCGCGAACTGTTCGACCACCAGGTCGTCGGTGTCCTCGTCGCCGGGGCCGGACTCGACCGAGCCGTGCCGGCCGCCGGTGTCGTCGGCGCCGCCGATGCCGAGCGAGGAGACGACGTTCTCGACGGCGAGCCGGACGGTGGCGCCGGGGGCCGGGAAGAGCGTGCGGTCGTCCAGCGAGTCGACCGAGCGGGTCTTGCGGCGGCGGGCCCGGGAGGCCATCAGCCGTGGCAGGCGCAGCAGTTCGTGGCCGAGGCCGGCGATCTCGTCGTACGCCTGCCGGGGGTCCTTGCCGACCAGGTTGACGACCACCCGCAGGACGGTGCCGAGGATCAGCCGGAGCAGGACGTACGGGAAGAGCAGGCCCTTGGAGTTGGCGAGCAGGGTGTAGACGGCGCCGGCCTTGTCGACCCGGTGCGGGTGGGCGGGGGCGCAGTCGATGGTGCGGCGTTCGCGGCTGGCGGCCTCGGCGTGCCGGAGGACGGCGTCGGGGGCGACCACGACGCGGTGGCCGGCGGCGTTGACCCGCCAGCAGAAGTCGGTGTCGTCCCGCATCAGCGGCAACGCCCGGTCGAAGCCGCCGAGTTCCTCGAACACGTCGCGGCGCACCAGCATGCCGGCGGTGGAGACGGCCAGCACCGGGCGGACCTGGTCGTGCTGGCCCTGGTCCTGCTCGCGGCGGTCGAGGCCGGTCCAGCGGCGGCCGGAGCGGGCGATGGTGACGCCGACCTCCAGCAGCTGCCTGCGGTCGTACCAGGAGCGGAGCTTGGGGCCGACCACGGCGGCGGTCGGGGTGGAGTCGGCGACCTGGAGCAGGCGGCGCAGGGCGTCGGTCTGCGGTTCGCAGTCGTCGTGCAGCAGCCAGAGCCACTCGACCGGCCGGGTCTCGCGCGGTCCGCCGCGGCCGAGCTCGTCCTCGCCCGCGAGCGGGTCGCCGAAGTCGTCCCAGCCGCCGGTGACCGGGTCGTAGCCGGACGGGTCGAGGCTGTAGGAGAGGTCCTCGGGGCGCAGCGGGGGGCTGTTGAAGACGGCTTCGCCGACGGCGCGGCCGAAGCCGACCCGGCGGCCGAGGACCTGCGGGCCGCTCTCGGGGAGCCAGTCGCCGAGGGTGTCGGCGAGCAGTTGGGGGGAGTTGTCGGTGGAGCCGGTGTCCACGGCGAGGATGCGCTGGACCTGCCGGTCCTGGCCGAGCAGTCCGGCGAGTGCCTGAGGCAGCCAGCGGGCGCCGTCGTGCGAGACGATCACCGCGGTGACCAAGTGGCGCGGGTAGGCGGGCGGCCTGGCAGCGGAGAAGCCGCTCTGGTGGCTGTAGACAGTCATCGGGTGCGCGGACCACCGGTTCGGGTTTGACGGCAGATGACGCACCACACTAACGGCTCCGGGTGGCGCGATCGTCCCCGGTGTGTGTGAAAAGACGGTGCAGCGGGTATCGCGTCCGGCGGCTCGGAGCCCGGCCCGGGGGCCCGGGGGCCGCCCGGGGAATGCGAAAGCGCCCCGCCTGTGGGGTGGGGCGCCGGCACGGGTGTGGCTGGTGCGGAGGGGTCAGACCGCGCTCTTCTTGAGACGGCGGCGTTCGCGCTCGGACAGGCCGCCCCAGATGCCGAACCGCTCGTCGTTGGCGAGGGCGTACTCCAGGCACTCGGCCCGGACCTCGCACGCCAGGCAGACCTTCTTGGCCTCCCGGGTGGATCCGCCCTTCTCGGGGAAGAAGGACTCGGGGTCGGTCTGGGCGCACAACGCGCGCTCCTGCCAGCCGAGTTCCTCTTCATCTTCCTCGATGCCCTCACCGATCAACAGCTCAAAGAGCTCGCTCATTCTGGCGCGCCTCCTCTGCCCCTCTTGGCGTCCCCGTGGTGTTGCCGTTGCCGGTGCGGCGGAACGACACGAGAGAAATTACAGTTGCGTCACTCTGGCCTAGTCAAGCCGAGCTCTGGTATTGGGCCAAGGATTCACTCCCCGGAACCAAGCCACTACGAATAGTGTACATATCCGGACAACCCGGACACCTTGCCTGGCTCCTGACCGACCCTCAGGCCGCACTGCCGCTCCCGTCCGGGGCGGTCCGGGGCGATCTCAGGGCGTCCCTTCCCGGGGTTTACGGCTTCGAAACCTTAATGAGCGCTTATCACCCCATCCGGTGGTTCGGAGCGGATGTGACCCGAATGTCCGTCAGCTCGCCTTGACACTGGAGGGTCGGTTGCGGTCTGCTTGCCCGCATGTCAGAGTTCCCGGCCACCTCCGCCGACCGGCGCCGCCAGGCGCTCCTCGGTGCTGCCGCGAACTCCTCGTGTTGTCGCCGCTGTCTCCGCTGTATCTAGGCGCCCGCGTCCCACCGCGCGCCGCCCCGGAACAGAGGCCGACCGCGCGACAGTCCCCCCTGAACGTTCTCGCGGCCCCGGCTGATCCCCTTCCGCAGCCGAACCCGAGGACGTCACCCCGTGCGAATGCCCCGCCTCCGCAAGCGCAACCGCGACCGCAAGCGCTTTCCCGCGCCCCTCTCCGTGCCCGCCCCGCTCCCGGCCCCCCGCTGGGCCGACGGCCTGAGCGACGTGTCCATCGCGGGCGACCCGATGGCCTTCCCGCACCTGGCCCGCACCGACCTGCCCGCGCACCCCACCACGCTCGGCGGCTACGCCCGGCTGGTCCGCGAGATCGCCGCCGACCGCGCCCGCTGGGAGCCGCTGGTCCGCTACGACGCACTGACCCGCTGGTACGCCCGGCTGGAGACCGGCCCCGGCTACGAGGTCTGGCTGCTGAGCTGGCTGCCCGGCCAGTCCAGCGGCTTCCACGACCACGGCCGCTCCTCCGGCGTGATGACCGTCCTCGCGGGTGAGCTCGCCGAGCGCTCGCTGACGGCCGGCGGCGAGGGCTCGCGCGCGCTGGGCCCCGGCGGGCTGCGGGTGTTCTCCACGGGTTACCTGCACGAGATGGTCAACGCCTCGCTGGAGCCCGCGGTTTCCCTCCACCTCTACACGCCCGGCCTGGTCGAGATGAACCAGTACCCGGCCGCCGCCGGCGCACCGGCCGCCACCGCCGCCGACCCGGCCGCCGCGCACCCGGAGCGTCACTGGGCGCACTGACGCGCTGGCAGGATGAAGCCATGCGAATCACTGCGTTGGCGGGCGGGATCGGCGGAGCCAGGTTCCTGCGCGGGCTGCGGGCGGCCCTCACGCCCGAGGACCGGATCACCGTGATCGGGAACACCGGGGACGACATCCACCTGCACGGCCTGAAGGTCTGCCCCGACCTGGACACCGTGATGTACACCCTCGGCGGCGGCATCCACGAGGAACAGGGCTGGGGCCGGGCCGACGAGACCTGGTCGATCAAGGAGGAACTGAAGGCGTACGGGGTCGGGCCCGACTGGTTCGGGCTCGGCGACCGGGACTTCGCCACCCACATCGTCCGCACCCGGATGCTCGCCGCCGGCTACCCGCTGTCCGCCGTCACCGAGGCGCTGTGCGACCGCTGGCAGCCCGGCGTGCGGCTGCTGCCGATGAGCGACGACCGGGTCGAGACGCACGTCCGGATCACCGACGCGGACGGGCCGCGGGTGGTGCACTTCCAGGAGTACTGGGTGCGGCTGCACGCCGCCGTCGAGGCCGAGGCGATCATCGCGGTCGGCGCCGAGGACGCGAAGCCCGCGCCCGGCGTGCTGGAGGCGATCGCCGAGGCCGACCTCGTCCTGCTGCCGCCGTCCAACCCGGTGGTCTCGATCGGCACCATCCTCGCCGTGCCCGGCATCCGCGAGGCGGTCGCCGCCGCGAGCGCCCCCGTGGTCGGCCTCTCCCCCATCGTCGGCGGCGCCCCCGTGCGCGGCATGGCCGACAAGGTGCTGGCCGCCGTCGGCGTGGAGACCGGGGCGGCGGCCGTCGCCCGGCACTACGGCGCGCGCCGCGACGGCGGGCTGCTGGACGGCTGGCTGGTGGACACCTCGGACGCCGCCGCGGTGGACGAGGTGGCCACCGCCGGGATCGCCTGCCGGGCCGTCCCGCTGCTGATGAGCTCCGTCGAGGCCACCGCCGAGATGGCGCGCGCCGCGCTGGCGCTGGCCGCGGAGGTCGCCGCGTGAGCGGGAGCGAGGGGCTGCACGTCCTGCCGGTGCGCGGGCTGCCGGAGATCGCGGCCGGCGACGACCTGGCCGAACTGATCGCCAAGGCGGGCCGGTTCGAGGACGGCGACGTCGTGGTGGTCACGTCCAAGGTGGTCTCCAAGGCCGAGGGGCGGCTGGTGCGCGCCGACGACCGGGAGGCCGCGATCGACGCCGAGACCGTCCGGGTGGTCGCCCGCCGCGGCCGCTCCCGGATCGTCGAGAACCGCAACGGCCTGGTGATGGCCGCGGCCGGGGTCGACGCGTCCAACACCCCGCCCGGCACGATCCTGCTGCTGCCGGTCGACCCCGACGCCTCGGCCCGGCGGCTGCGGGCCCGGCTCCAGGAACTGACCGGGCGGCGGCTGGCCGTGCTGATCACCGACACCTTCGGCCGGCCCTGGCGCAGCGGGCTCACCGACGTCGCGATCGGCGCCGCCGGGCTGTCCGTCCTGGAGGACCACCGCGGCCGCTTCGACAGCCACGGCAACGAACTGCGGCTCACCATCACCGCCACCGCCGACGAACTCGCCGCCGCCGCCGACCTGGTCAAGGGCAAGGCCACCGGCACCCCGGTCGCGGTCGTCCGCGGCCTGGCCGGGCTGGTCACCGCGGACGACGGGGAGGGCGCGCGCCGGCTCGTCCGCTCCGCCGGGCAGGACATGTTCCGGCTCGGCACCTCCGAGGCCGTCCGCGAGGCGGTCACCCTGCGGCGCACGGTGCGCGCCTTCACCGACGAACCCGTCGACGGCGGCACGGTGCGGCGGGCCGTCGCCGCCGCGGTCACCGCCCCCGCCCCGCACCACACCACCCCCTGGCGGTTCGTCCTGCTGGAGACGGCGGAGGCCAGGACCGGGCTGCTGGACGCGATGCTCGCCGCCTGGCGGCGGGACCTGCGGGAGCTCGACGGCTGGAGCGAGGAGCGCATCGCCCGGCGCACCGCCCGGGGCGAAGTGCTGCGCGGCGCACCGTACTTGATCGTTCCGTGCCTGGTCATGGACGGCTCGCACGACTACCCCGACGAGCGGCGGGCCGCCGCCGAGCGGGAGATGTTCGTGGTCGCGGCCGGCGCCGCCGTCCAGAACCTGCTGGTCGCCCTGGCCGGCGAGGGGTACGGCTCGGCGTGGGTCTCCTCCACGATGTTCTGCCGCGACACCGTCCGCGAGTCGCTCGGCCTCCCGGCGGACTGGGACCCGATGGGCGCGGTCGCGGTGGGGCGGGCGGCACAGGAGCCGCGGGAGCGTCAGGCCCGGGACGCGGACGCCTTCCTGACCGTGCGGTGAGAGGGGAGCACCGCCAGGGGCTCGGGGAACGGCGAGGCCCAGGCTGCTGACGGTTCACTGCCGGTGCGTGCCGCCGCTTCCGGTTCTGTTCACGCACGCAGCAGCACGGACTCGCCGTTCCCCGAGCCCCTGTCGGGGCTCTCCCGGGCCCCTGATTTCTACCGTCCGCGGTGGTCGTTGGGGGCGAGGCGGGGGCCGTACTTCGGGGGGCGGGCTCCGGTGAGGGGGAGGATGCGGCACAGGCGGTGGCGGTGGGGGCGGTAGGGCTCCAGGAGGGCGAGCATCTGGGCGTCGTCGCTGCGCGGGCGGCCGGCCAGGGCCCAGCCGACGGTGTTGGGGAGGTGGAAGTCCCCGACGGAGACCGCGTCGGCGTCGCCGTTGCTGCGCTGGAGGGTCTCGGCGGCGGTCCAGGGGCCGATGCCGGGGACGGCGGTGAGGCGGGCGAAGGCGTCCGCCGGGGGCATCGCGGCGGCCTGTTCGAGCCGGGCGGCCAGGCGGACGGCGCGCAGGACGGTGGCGGAGCGCTTGGGGTCGACGCCGGCCCGGTGCCAGGCCCAGCTGGGGACGAGGGTCCAGTCCCGGGCGGAGGGGACGACCCGCATGCCCAGGTCGGCGGCCGGGCCGGGGGCCGGGGTGCCGTGGTCGCGGAGCAGGGCGCGCCAGGCGCGGTACGCCTCCATGGTGGTGACCTTCTGCTCCAGGACCGCCGCGACCAGGGACTCCATCACCAGGCCGGTGCGGGTCAACCGCAGCCCGGGGCAGGAGCGTTGGGCCTCGCGGAGCGGTCCGGGCGGGAGGGTGAGGCCGGCCGGGTCGTCGTGCGCGCCGAGCATTGCGGGGAGCTGTTCGAGCAGCCAGCCGCCGCCGGGGCCCCAGCCGGTGGCGTCGATCTCGGTGGTGCGCTGGACGATCCGCAGGGTGCCCGGCCCGTCGGGGGTGCGGGAGGCGCGCCAGACCGCGCCGTCGGGGGTGCGCCGGAAGGCCGGGTCGCCGGTGCCGCGCTGCAGCGGGAAGAGGGTGCGGCCCAGGTCGAGCGGGTAGCCGGGCCGCCACTTCCTGGTCTGGGCGGGCATCGCGGCGTCCTCGGGGTTCGGGGTCGGGGGCCCCGGGGTCCGGGGCGGGGCACCGGTGAGCGTAACGCGGTGCGGTGTCACGGCGCGGCGCTCCGACCGGCCGGGCACCCTCCCGTCCGGCGGGGGGCAGGACGTAGGCTGAGTCGCACCATGACTGCGCCTTTCGCTGCCGACGCCCGCACCCCCGCAGAGCTGCTGCAGGCATTCCTGCGCCCGGGGTCCGCTGCCGACCCGTCCCGCCCGTTGGTGACCTTCTACGACGACTCGACCGGGGAACGGGTCGAGCTGTCGGCGAAGACCTTCGACAACTGGGTGGCGAAGACGGCCAACCTGCTGCAGGACGAGCTGAACGCCTCACCGGACGACCGGGCCGCGCTGCTGCTGCCCGCGCACTGGCAGAGCGCGGTCTGGCTGCTGGCCTGCTGGTCGGTGGGCGTGGTGGCGGTGCCGCAGGGCGAGCCGAAGGACACCGACCTGGTGGTCTCCGGGCCCGACGGGCTGGCGGCCGCCCAGGAGTGTCCGGGCGAGCGGGTGGCGCTGGCGCTGCGCCCGCTGGGCGGGCGGTTCCCGCAGCGGCCGGACGGGTTCCTGGACTACGCGGCGGAGGTGCCGGGGCAGGGCGACCGGTTCGCCCCGTACTCGCCGGTGGACCCGCAGGCGGTGGCGCTGGAGACGCTGGTGGACGGGCTGCCGCTGAAGCTGACCGGCGAGCAGGCGGTGGCGCTGGCCCGGGAGGGCGCGGCGCGGCTGGGCCTGGACAGCGGCAGCCGCGTCCTGTCGACGCTCTCCTTCGACGACTGGGCGGGCCTGGAGGCGGGCCTGCTGGCGCCGCTGGCGGCCGGGGCCTCGGTCGTGCTGTGCCGCAACTCCGAGCAGTTGACGGAGGACCAGTGGCAGAGCCGGATCGACTCCGAACGGGTGACTCTGCGCCTCGGTTGACGCCCGGCGCCCCGGGGCGGGTAGTCCTGGGGTGATGGCAGTGGAGTGCGCCGGCGGCGCGCCCCGCCCGGCGGATCGAAC